>DATAIW010000001.1:0-7566 GCA_036262455.1 Candidatus Limnocylindrales bacterium
CCACCGGGCCGATGGCGGGCCTCGCGCTGGAGGCGGCTCACCGGCGAATTCCCGACGGCCCGGCGGAACAGCCTCGCGGCGCGCCGCCGGAAGGCGCGGTCGGGGCCGACCGCCGCGACGTCGGTGGCCCGATTGCCGACGCGCCCGCGTCGGAACCGGCCGGACGCGGCCCGGGCCTGAACCCGACCGGTATCGGAGCGATGGCCAACTGCACGGCGCCCCAGCTCCGCCGGTTCATCAAGAGCCGCCCCTATGTGCCGATGCACGAGCTGCGACGCCGGTTCGGGATCAACGGCAGCGAGGACGATGTCTCCTCGATCGAGCTTGGCGATCACCATCGGGTGTACGTCGGCTTGCCCCCGCGCGAGGGGTCGCTCCTCGGCGAGCTGCTGCGGGCCGGCGACATCGGCTATGAGCTGTCGCTCGACCCCAGGACCCCGGTCGTGATCGGGCTGTATCCGATGCGGCCCGTCGCCCGCTCCTGAGCTCGACCGGAGCCTTCTCCGCCGAGGCAGGCGCACGTGCCGCAACAGGCCGGAACATCGTCGACCGATCACGAACGAAGTGTTGACAGCGCGCACCGTCGGCATCTTGACACCACGCGTGTCGGATGTGACCGTTGACCCCGGACGTTCGTACCAGATACTGGCCTGACCATTGGGGTCGACGGTTCCAGGCCAGGCGTCCAACTCACGCATTGGGCCGGAGGGGCCGCTGGACGTTTCCGGAGTGCGCTCCGGCGAAAGGGATCACGAATGCGCGCGACATCGATGCGGAGGCTGATCGGGGGAGCTGCCGCGCTCATGCTCGTCGGGACGACGCTCCTGACCGCCGCCGGGGTCGCCCTGGCCGCGGACACCCGGAAGATCTACATCGGGCCCGATCCGGCCTTCACCGACGGAAACGCAACGCTTGTGTTCACGCCGGTCACGGCCGGCGGTGACAGCCTGTCGACGATCTACGTCAAGAACATCGACAACCAGACCCTGACCCATGTCGTGATCACGATCGCGAAGAGCCAGGACGGCTCGACGATCTCCGACCAGGTCCTCGGACCGAACGCGTCCAAATGCGATAGCTCGATTGATCCGATCACGTGCGACTTCGGGAACCTCAAGGCGAACGCCACGCGCCAGTTCTCGATCATCATCCGCGCAGGAACAGGCACGACCAGTTTCGTCACGGCCAAGGTCGTCTTCAATGAGTCCAACAATCCGAACGGCGGCAACCAGCAGATCGAGTCAGCGGACGGAACGCTCCCGATTGGCGCCGCAACATGCCACAGCCTCGCGACCTTCCTTCCGCCCGGCATCGGGAAGACGCTGATCCCGGATGACGGCACCACCTGCTCGGGTGAGGGTCAGCGGAGCGGGCTGATCGTTCCTTCCAACGCCAACGGCAACATCGTCTCGGTGAACGACGCGACCACGGCCAGCGGCTGCCCCACGGGCTTCTCGTGCCTCGGCAACCAGGTCCTCGGGACGGTCAACAACGGCTCCACCGTCTCGCCCTTCCTGAAGTGGTCGATCTTCTACTCGAACGCTGTGCTCGGCACCGTCAACCCCGGCAAGGTTGCCTTCGTCCACGAGGGCACGACCATCCTGGCCGGCAACAAGGGTCTGTGCAAGACCCCGAACTCATCGAATTGCCACGAGCCGTACCAGGTCCAGGCAGGTGGCGTTCTGTTCATCATCCGAACCGACACGAACGGCCTGATCAAGGGCATGCACTGATCGGCGCGTAACCCTCAGACCGCGGCCGGCTCGCCGAGCAGGCCGCGGACCCGGAGGGCGGACGTCCGGTCCTCCTTTCGCTCGAACAGCTGCAGGGCCTCCCGCATGGGAGGCTCTGCTTCGTCTCGGCGACCCGCCTGAGCCACGACGTCCGCGAGATCGAGCAGCGCGCCGCCGAGCAGGCAGATGTCGACCGTGCCGCGTGCCATCTCGACCGCCTGACGGGCAAGGGCCTCAGCCTCGTCGGGTCGCCCGGTCCCGGCATAGATCCGGGCCCGGGCGGAGCGCCAGAAGACCTGCGATGACACGTCGTCGTCGTCGGCCAGCTCCTCGGCCTGGCGGCTGAAGGCATCAGCTTCGTCGAGGTTGCCCTGCACGACGAGGACCTGGGCGAGGAGGGCATCGACGGTCGAGCGGTAATAGCGCTCGCCCATCGCCGCCAGGGCCAGGTCGTCGCGGCGCAGCTCCCGCTCGGCGGCCGGGTAGTCACCGGCCAGCGACTCGACCCGTGACGATTCCGTCGACAGGGTCGCCGAGGTGATGCTCGGTCCGAGGTCGGCGAGCGACGCCGCGGCGCGCCGGTACAGGTCACGGGCGATGTCGAACTCGCCGTTCATCGCGTGGAGCTGGGCAAGGACGCCGAGGATCACCGACTCGGCCTTTCGATCGCCGCTGACATCGCGGACCAGGCCCTCGCACGTGGCAAGGGCCTCGCTCACGGGCGTCGGGCCGAGCAGGGCGGTCGTGGCGTAGCCCATCGCGCCGCGCGCCGCCTGGCGCGTGTCGCCCGCGGCTCGGGCGTGCTCGACGACCTGCTTGGCCGCCTCGGCGGCGTCGTCGTAGGCGCCGGTCGTTCCATGGATGATCATCAGCAATCGCCACGCCCGGGCGAGGCCGGCCTCGTCGCCGGCCGCGGCCAGGATCTCGATCGCCTCGGTCGTGTCGGCGATCGCGCTCTGGCTGCCTTCGAGCTCGGACAGGACGAGGTCGAGCCGCCGTGCGGCAAGCCGGACGCGCGCCGCCAGCCGCCGATCGGCGAGGCGCTCGGCGATCGCGGCGCCCTCGGCGATCACGTCCCGCGCCTCGTCGAAGTGCCCCTCCTCCATGAGTGCGTCGGCCAGGTCACCGATCAGCTCGACCCGCTCCGGGTCGTCGGTCGGCAAGAGGGCGACGGCCCGACGCAGCAGGTTGCAGGCGGCCGGCGTATCGCCGCGCCCGAACGCACGCCGCCCGGCAGAGCTGAGCTTGGTCGCCGCTCGCCGACCGATCGAGCGGCCCTGGTCGTCGAGGGGCCCGAGCTCAGAGCGATAGCGGACAGCCTGTTCGAGGTGATAGCCGAGGATCTCCTCGAACTCGGTCTCGCGGCCGCGGTCTCGGTTGACCGGCTCGGCCCACTCGACGAACCGCTCGTGGAGCGTCGCCCGGGCCCGTTTGAGCAGGCTCTGGTAGGCGGCGTCGCGGACGAGGATGTGGTGGAAGCGGAACGCGGCGTCGTCGCCATCGGCGGTCAGCGGATGGACGAACTGCTTGCGGTCGAGGGCCACCAGGTGGTCGTCGACCTCGAGCCGGATCTGGTCGGGGACGAGCTGGGCGATCGCCGCGGCCGGGAAGACCAGGCCGATGACCGCAGCCGGATCGACGACGGCCCGCTCCTCGCGCGAGAGGCCGTCCAGTCGTTCGGCGAGCAGGGCCGCGATCGTCGGCGGGACGACGACGTCGCCGCCGGGATCGCGCTCGCGGAGGAGGCTGACGATCTGTTCGATGTACAGCGGATTGCCCTCGGCGGCGACGACGACCTTGCCGCGCGTCTCCGCCGACAGCGCCACGCCGGCGAGGAGGCGATCGATCATGGCCTCGACATCTGCCGCGCCGAGCGGCGCGAGGTCGATCCGTTCGACTCCGGCCGAGGCGAGCCAGTCGCCGTGGACGTCGACCAGCTCCGGCCGGGCCGAGCAGAGGATGAGGATCGCGGCTTCCTGCACCGATTCGACGAGGTGATCGAGGAACTCGAGGAAGGTCGCCTCAGCCGAATGGATGTCGTCGATGACGATGACGAGCGGCCGCTCGATCGCCTGCGACTCGAGCAGCTTCCGGGCGCCCCAGAACAGCTCGGCAACGGGGTGCGACGAACTGGACAGGCCGACGGCCGATGCGACACGGTCGACGATCGCGTCGCGGTCCGGGTCGTCGGTCGGCAGGAGGGAGGTGATCCGCGCCCGGGCGGTCTCGGGCGAGTCGTCCTCGCCAATCCGTGCGGCCGATCGGACGATCTCGATGAGCGGCCAGAACGTGATCCCGTCGCCGTACGCGAGGCAGCGCCCGCGGTGGACGGTCGCCTCGCCTTCCACCCGGCCGACGAAGTCGGAGATCAGCCTGGTCTTGCCGACACCAGCATCGCCGATGACGGTCACGAGTCGCGCCGAGTGGGTCGTCGAGGCCTCGGCGAACGCCCCGCGCAGGATATCCATCTCGCCTTCGCGACCGACGAACGGCGCGGCCGCGGCGCCGAGGCGCGCAACCGGCTCCGCCCGGACCTCGATCAGGCGATAGGCCGGGACCGGCTCGGGCTTGCCCTTGAGCATCAGCTCGAGCCGTTCGACCTCGACATGGTCGCGGACGAGCTCGTAGGTGACCTCGCCGATCAGGATCTCGCCGGCGGGAGCGTTCTGCTCGAGGCGGGCGGTGACGTTGACCGCGTCGCCGGTCGCGAGATTCTGGTCGGCTGCCGGATCCGTGTTGGCGACGATCTCACCGGTGTTGACCCCGGTCCGGTTGGTGATCTGGACGCCGTAGAACGTCTGCAGGTCCTCGTTCAGCGCGGCCAGCACCTTCTGCATCCCGTACGCCGCCCGGACGGCGCGCAGGGCGTCGTCCTCGTGGGCCCGGATCAGGCCGAAGACGGCCATGATCGCGTCGCCGATGTTCTTCTCGACCTTGCCGCCGTGGCGCTCGATCTCGACCGCCATCGAGCTGAAGTAGCGGGCCTTGATCTCGTTCATCGCCTCGGCGTCGATCGAGCCCGTCAGCGCCGTGGAGTCCTTGAGATCGGTGAAGACGAGGGTGACGAACTTGCGCACTTCCTGGGCCGGCAGGATCGGCGCCGTCGAGGCCGGTCGCGGCCGCGTAGGCGCGAGGAGGCTGCCGAACGGGCTCGCGTCGCCGCTCGCCGTGGCGGCAAGCGAGACGCCCAAGTGCGGACCCGGGTCGGTGGCCGGACGGGTCGGCGTGATCGGAGGATGCGGGGCCGCCGGCGCCGATCCGCGCTCCGATCCGTCTGCTGCCGCGCCGGCCGCGAGCGGCGTCCCGCAGAACCCGCAGAGGCGGAACTTCGAGGGGTTCTCCTCGCCGCAGCCGCTGCAGACGATCGTCTCGGGCACGGGCGCAAGGGAGCTTCCGCAGTACCCGCAGAGGCGGAAGCGGGCCGGGTTCTCCTCGCCGCAGGAAGGGCAGGCCACCGTGTCCATGGCGGGAGGATACGACGGCGCGCGACGATCGCCGCCTCGCACCGCGTACGATGCGACCGAGCCGCATGCGTCTGCGGCCGCGCAGGAGGTCCGGGATGGCGGTCGGCGACGACGCGATGGTAAGGGGGGCGCTCAAGGCGAGCGGGCTCTTCGGGGCCGCCGACGAGGCCGCCATCGACGCGTTGATCCGTGTCCTCCGGATCCGGCGGTTCCGGCGAGGCGAGACCATCTTCCACCAGGGCGACCCTGGCGATGCCCTCTTCGTCCTGGCCAGCGGCTCGGTCAAGGTCGTCCTGCCGAGCGACGAGGGTGCCGAGCCGGCGATCGTGGCGATCCTGGGACCCGGCGAATTCTTCGGCGAGCTGGCGATCCTCGACGGGGCGCCGCACTCGGCCACGATCGTGGCGGTCGAGGCGACGGAGACCCTCGTCCTCCATCGCGATGCCTTCCTCAGCCTGATCGATTCCGATCCCGGCCTGCGTCGAGCGCTCCTCGCCTCGCTGGCCACGGAGATCCGGCGCCTCACCGGCCATGTCGAGGACCTCCACTTCCTCGACCTGCCGGGACGCCTCGCCTCGCGGATCCTCCGTCTGGCGGCGAGCGCCGGGGCAACGACCGGCGAGGCCCGGATCGCCTGGCCCTACACGCAGTCGGAGCTGGCCGGAATGATCGGCGGCTCGCGCCAATCGGTGAATCGCCTCCTCGCCGACCTGACAGACCAGGGGCTCGTCCGGCTCGAGCGCGACCATCTCGTCGTCGGTGATGTCGAGCGGCTCGCCCGAACGGTCGAGCGGTGACCGACGATCCGGACCCGCTGATCCCGACCCTCCATGCTGTGGCCCTCCGGGTCGAGGCGGCTCGCCGTCTCGCGCCGCCGGCCGGGACGGCGGTTCTCCGCTCGATCGTCGAGGCGACCGCCGTCCTGTTCGGGGCCGAGGCGGCGTCGCTGGCGCTCCATGACCCCGCCACGGGCCGCCTCGTGTTCGCGGTCGCCGCCGGCGAGCACGGGCAGGGCGTCGTCGGGTTGGCGATCGGATCGAGCGAGGGTGTCGCGGGCTACGTGTTCTCGACGGGCCAGCCGCTCGCTCTGTCGGATGTCGCTCGCGATGCCCGGTTCGGCCGCGAGGCGGCGGAACAGACCGGCTACGTCCCGCGATCGCTGATCGCCGTTCCGCTCGTCGACGACGAAGGGATCCTCGGCGTTCTCGAGGTCCTCGACAAGCGCGGCGAGGCCACGTTCGACCTCCGCGATGTCGAGCTCGCGACCGTGTTCGCGCGCCAGGCGACCGTGGCCATCCGGAGCAGCCGGATCGAGCGCGACACGGCGAGCCTGCTGCGGGCGGTCCTCGTTGCGGCTGACGCGGCGCCCGGCGCAGCCGAAGGAGGCATCGAGGACGCCCTCGATTCGATGATCGCGGCGGAGATCCGCAGGCTCGACGCCGACGCCGACGATCCGCTGTGGGCCCTGGCCGACCAGATCGCCCTGCTCCGGGCCGCCGACCCCGGCCAGCTCGAGCTCGTGCGCGACCTGCTGGCCGTCCTCGTCCGGCGCGCGGACCGCGGTCGGGGTGGCCGCGGCCGATGAGCCAGTCCCTGCCCGCCTGGAGCGAGCCGTTCTCCATCGATCACCGGTCCGCCCTGCGCCGCCTGGCTCCCTTCGAGGCGATCGACCGGACCTGGGCATTCGGTGCTGGCGACGGCGAGGGCGTGGTCGTCGCGATCGTCGACTCGGGCGTCGAGGGTGGGCATCCGGCGATCGCCGGACGGCTCCGCGAAAGCGTCCGGGTCGAGCTCGACGGGGACGACGCCACGGTCGTGGTCGACCAGCCGACCGACGCCGTCGGCCACGGGACCGCCTGCGCCGGGATCATCCTCGGGCTCGCCCCACGGACGACCGTCCTGTCCGTCCGCGTCCTTGGATCGGACAACCGGGGCAAGGGCCTGGCATTCGCGACGGGCCTCCAATGGGCGATCGAACATGGCGCGTCGATCGTGAACCTCAGCCTCTCGTCGCGGAGCGAGTCGCTCTACGCGACCCTCCACGATCTCGTCGACCGGGCCTATTTCGCCAACGTCCTGCTCGTCTGCGCGGCCAACAACGTGGCGGTCGCGAGCTACCCATCCCTGTTCGCGTCCGTCGTGTCGGTTGCCGCGCACGACGTTCGCGATCCGGACGTCTGGTATTACAACCCGCGGCCCCCGGTCGAGTTCGGGGCGTACGGGCTCGACGTCGACGTCGCCTGGAAGGACGGCGGCCGGATCACGGCCACGGGCAACAGCTTCGCCGCTCCGCACATCGCCGCGTACGCGGCCCGCATCCGCGCGGCCCACCCGACCGCGACGCCGTTCGAGATCAAGACGATCCTCGC
>DATAIW010000002.1:0-2610 GCA_036262455.1 Candidatus Limnocylindrales bacterium
CAGCCGGGTCCCGCGGGAACGATGGGTCAGGCGCCTGCCTGGCCGGTCGCCGGGCGGCGGCCAAGCTTCGAGGCGAGGAGCGCGAGCTCGCTCTTGACGACCTCGACGGGGTTGCCGTCCATCCGGGCGAAGTCGATCGCGAGCAGGGTGATGAGCGCGACCTCGATGCCCTTGGCGATGAAGGCCGTCGAGTAGTAGGGACCCTGGACGGCCCAGGCCACGATCGCCGTCGCCGCGTAGCCGATCAGGCCGAGGCGGACGGACCAGCGGAAGCGGATGGCCAGCCCGAGCGGTATGACGACCGCGACCGCGGCGACGAGATAGCCGAGTGCATTCAGGGTGAAGAGCAGGCCGCCCAGGGTCGAGTGGATGTAGGCCGTGCCGAGGGTCAGGCCCACGATCGCGATCCGGATGACCACGTCGAGAGGGCGCAGGCTGCTGCGGGGAGTCATGTCGTCGGGTACCTCAGGGTGATGGGTTGCGTCGATTCGCCGCGCTTCGTCGGCGTCGGGTCGCATCGTCGCCGCTCGCGGCCCCGACCGGCGTCGGCTCCGGTCCACAACGGCATGCGTCGTTGGCAGGGACGTCCGGGTGGTCGCCGGTCCGTGGGCGATGCCGTCATCCGGCCAGCGCGGCCGCGACGGATGACGTAAACCGCCTCATCCGCGGTCGATGCCCCGGTGGCGGGATCGCGTCGTATCCTCCCGACGTGGCCACGACCCGTCCGCGCCGCCGCGCACCCGAACCGCCTGCCACGGCGGTGGATCGCGACGATTCGCGCCTCGAGGATGACGATCGCCCGTCGGGCGCCGACCTCATCAGCGCCGAGAACCGGGCGACCCTCCACCATGCCCTCGAAGAGGCCGCCCGCCTGCTCCGCTCCGATGGTGCGATGGCCTACCTGCTGGATCCGGAGACCGGGATCCTCCGCTTCGCCGATGACGCCGGGATCACCGACGATCGCCGCCGTCGCTGGGTCCGGGCCCTGAAGGTCGAGCCGGGGGTCGGCCTGTTCGGGCAGGCGGTCGCGGATCGCCGGATCCACCACACCGGCGACTACCCCACCGACCCCAGCTTCGTCCATTTCCCGGGTGCCGACCGGTTGGTGCGGACCCTCGCCATCCACTCGTTCCTCGTCGCCCCGCTGATCGCCGGCGACCACGTATTCGGAGCGATGGGCACCTATTCCAGCCGGCCCGACTCGTTCGACGAGCACGATGTCGCGCTCGTCCGGGCGTTGGCCGACCATGCCGCTGCGGCCATGGCCAACGCCGAGCTGATCGAGCAACTCGCCGGCTCCCGGGCGGAGCTCGAGCGGCGGGCGGACGCCGAGCGCTCCCTCCGTGAGATCGGCGCCCGGATCACCGCTGTCCGCGATCCCGCCGAGGTCCTCCAGCTCGCGGTCGACGAGGCGGCCCGGCTGCTTGGCGCGGACGGCGCACGGATCGACCTCCTCGACGACGACGGCGCGCTGTATTGGGCCTACGACGCCACGACCGGCCGCCGGCCGGGTCTCGGGCCGATCGGCGGGAGCGGCGAGGCGAAGGCCGGCGAGGGCATCTCTGGTCGGGCCGTCCGCGAGATGCAGGCCGTCTTCACGGGGGACTACCTCCACGACGAGCGCTTCGAACATGCGGCACTGCCGGATGCGCACGTCAGGAAGTTCGCGATCCGCTCGGTCGTGGCGGTCCCGCTCGTCCGCGACGGCACGCCGCTCGGGACGCTGACCGTCTACACCGGCGAGGTCGACGCCTTCGGCGAAGCGGATGCCCGCCTGCTGGAGGCGCTCGCCGGCCAGGCGGCGATCGCGCTGACGAACGCCGGCCTGATCGAGCGGCTCGCGGCCGCCCAGGCCGATGAGCGGCGGCGCGCCGACGAGGAGCGCGCACTTCGCGAGATCGCGGCGCGCATCACCGCGATCCGCGACCCATCCGAGCTCCTCCAGGACGTCGTCGACGAGACGGCGCGCCTCCTCGGGGCGGAGCGCGTCCGGATCGACCTGATCGGCCGTGGCGCCGGTCGTGTCGGCTACACGTTCATGGGCGCCGGTCCGCACATCGGTGGGGCGGCGGTCGACGAGGACGGCGAGCCCTACCTCGTCGGCGCATCCGGCCAGGCGATCGTCGAGCGGCGCACGGTCGTCGTCGGTGACTACCTCAGCGACGACTCCTTCGACCACGTCCCGGAGCTCGACCGAGCGGTCGCCGAGGACGGGATCCGCTCCCTCGTGATCACGCCCCTGATCGCCGAAGACTCCCTGCTCGGCGTCCTCCAGGTCGGCAGCATGGAGATCGACGCGTTCGGGCTCGACCAGGTCGGGCTGGCCGAGGCGCTGGCCCACCAGGCCGCGATCGCGATCCACAACTCGGGGCTGATCCAGGCCCTCGAGCGGTCGGCCGTGCAGATCCGCCGGCGGGCTGCCGCCGAGCAGGCCCTCCGCGAGATCGCGACCCGGATCACCGCAATCCGCGACCCGACCGAGCTCCTCCAGCAGGTGACCGATTCCGGCCGCCGCCTGCTCGACGGCGACCGTGCCCAGCTCGACATCGTCGATCCCGCGACGGGCCTGATCCACTGGTCCCGGGTGTCGGGTGATGGGCCATTCGGGGG
>DATAIW010000003.1:0-3948 GCA_036262455.1 Candidatus Limnocylindrales bacterium
CCCCCACGTCACCCCGGGTTGCGGACCGCCGCGTCTCGTTCGCCGCGGAGAGGGCGAGGACGACGCCGCCGACGAGGGCCATGCACGTCGATACCCCGGCGGCGAGCCCGAGCAGGAGCGCGACGACGACGCCGCCCTGGCTCAGGCTGCCCGCCCCGGACGCGAGCCCGGCGATCCCCGTCGCCTGGGCGAGGACCGCGATCAGGACGAGGACGAGAAGCCCGCCGGCGGCGGTCGCCCAGACCTGGGCGTCGCGCTCGAGCCATGACGTCCGGCCAACCTCGTATCCGGCGGCCTCGATGGCGGCGGCGATGTCCGCGGCCGGCACGGGGCCGGAGCTGACGATCTCGACCCGGGCGTGGACCGCGGACGCGGAGACCCGCTCGATGTTGGGCAGGCGGCGGAGGTTGCGCTCGATGCGGACCTCGCAGCTGCGGCAGGTCATGCCCGCGATCGGGACGATCGTCGAGGTTCGCGGGCCCGGATCAGAGGTGACCGGGCGGGCCGGAGCCGGGATGACGGCGGCGGATCGGGCTGCGCGGTTGCGCGAGCGGGTCGTTCGGTGCGACATTCGGGACGCCTGATGGTCGGTGCGAGGCCGTGCACGGCGGGCGCCGGGCTCGCGTCCGGCACGTCGTGAGCGTCGGCGTTGCGGGTCAGGTGTCGATGAAGAGGGGCGCAAGACTCGGTCAAGAGTTGGTCAAGACCGCCGGTGCGAGCGAGCGGCGAGGCGGTCGGTTGGCTCGGCGCCCGGCCTCACCCGACCGGTCCGTGCCATCATCGGGCCATGCAGCCGCCGCGGATCCTGGTCGTCGATGACGAGGCGCCGATCGTCGACCTCGTCCGCGGGTATCTGGAGCGCGAGGGCTTCGTCGTCTCGTCGGCGGCGGACGGCCCGTCGGCCGTGGAGGCCGTGCGAACGACCTCGCCGGACGTCGTGATTCTCGACGTCATGCTGCCGGGCCTCGACGGGATCGAGGTCTGTAGGCAAATCCGGACCTTCTCGAACGCGTACGTCCTGATGCTGACCGCCCGGGGCGAGGAGATCGACCGGATCATGGGCCTGACCGTCGGGGCCGACGACTACCTCGTGAAGCCGTTCTCACCGCGCGAGCTGGTCGCGAGAGTGAAGGCCCTCCTTCGACGACCGCTTGCGTCCGCTGAGCCGGCGCTCGCCACGCCGGCCGGGCTCGACCTCGACTCTGCCCGTCGCCAAGTTCGGGTCGACGGGACCATCGTCGACGTCACGGCGATGGAGTTCGACCTCCTCGAGGTCCTCGTCCGTGATCCCGGCGTCGTCATCGGGCGGCAGACCCTGCTCGATCGCGTATGGGGCCCGGAATTCGTTGCCGACGACCACCTCGTCGACGTCCACATCGGCAACCTCCGCAAGAAGCTCGGCGATGACCCGGCCGCGCCGCGGTTCATCGAGACCGTCCGGCGGGTCGGCTACCGCCTGCGCGAGGGTGCCTGATGGTGCCGCGATCGCTCCCGTTACGGCTGCTGGCGGCGTTCCTCGTCGTCGTCGCCGCATCGATCGGCACCGTCGGGGTTGCCGTCCTCCTCTTCGGCCCGGGCTACTTCGCCGAGGCGATGGGGCACATGCCCGGCGACCCGATGGGCGACGCGATGGGCCAGGCGACACAGGCGGCGTTCGCGGACGCGATGCGCCAGGCGATCGTCGCGGCGACCGTCGTCGCGATCGTGACGGCCAGCGTCGTCAGCCTCGCGGTCGCGGCCCGGATTGCCCGCCCGATCACCGCCCTGGCGGCGGCCGCCCGGCGGGTCGCCGGTGGCGACTACGCCGAGCGGGTCCCGGTCGATGAGCCGGGTGAGCTGGCCGAGCTCGCGACCTCGTTCAACGACATGGCGGGCTCGCTCGAGGCGACCGAGCGCCGGCGTCTCCAGCTCGTCGGTGACGTGGCCCACGAGCTGCGGACGCCGCTGACGACGCTCGACGGCTATCTCGAGGGTCTCGAAGACGGCGTGATCGAGCCGAACCCCGAGACCTGGCGGCTCCTGCGCGCGGAGACCGGCCGGCTGACCCGCCTCGTCGCCGACCTCTCCGAGCTGTGGCGAGCGGAGGCGCGCCAGCTGTCGCTCCGGCTCGAGTCGGTCGACCTCGTCGGCGTCGCGCGCGATGTCGTCGAGCGGTTCGTCCCGGTGGCGGCGGCGAAGTCGATCCATATCGCGGTCCCGCCGACGCCGCTCCTCGCCCTCGCGGACCACGACCGCGTTGCCCAGGTCATCGGGAACTACCTCTCGAATGCGATCCGCCATGCGCCCGACGGCTCGACGGTCACGATCTCTGCGGCGACGACCGCGGGCCGGGCGGTCCTCGGCGTGACCGATCGCGGATCCGGCCTCGCCGACGACCAGCTCGAGGCTGTGTTCGAGAGGTTCTATCGGGTCGACCCGGCCCGGAGCCGCTCCGCCGGCGGATCCGGGATCGGGCTCACGATCGCCCGGGCGCTCGCCCAGGCGATGGGTGGCTGGGCCTGGGCCGAACGGCCGCGCGACGGGATCGGCGTCACCTTCCTGCTGGATCTTCCGCCCGCCTGACCCGTCGACCCCCGGCCGGTCGAGCCCGCAGGAATCGAAACGACGGCGAGACCCGCGTGGGTCCCGCCGCCGTCGTCGCTTCGGGGTCAGACGTTGAGGCGTGCGGTGCAGACCTCGCCGGTCGTGGCGTTGACGGCCCGGGCGGCGATCGTGTCGGTGCCGGCGCGGTTCGGGATCAGGAGGCGAACGGTGAACGAGCCGCTGGGAGCGACGGTCCGCTTGCTGCCGCGATAGACGAGATGGGTATCGTCGGTGACCCGGACGTACCACAGACGGTTGCTGCGGTTCTGGTCGACCTCGAACTCGACTTCGATGCGGCCGTTGTCGTGCTTGGCCTTGAGGGCCGACGTGCTGTGGCCGGTGCAATGACCGACCGCCCGGACGGCGGATCCGCCGCTGGCGAGGGTGGCCACCGGCGCGGCGATGCTGCCGAGGGCCATGGCGAGGGCGAGGCCGCCGCTGGCGATGAGGGCGGTCGGGCGAGGCAGGGCGAAGCGAGGCATGGTGCTCTCCTGGTGTGCGGTCCGGGGGTCCGGCGCTTCGGCATCTGGTCTGGTTCACCGGCGGTGCCGTGGCCTCCGGCGATCTGGTCACACCATCGCGCCTCGACCCCCGCCGGCGGAACGGGCCGCGGTCGCGAAATGGCTCAGACCTAGGTCCGATCGGACCGCGACCGTGGTCCCCGTCGCGCCACGGACTCGGCGCGAGCGGCGCGCGGACACCGGAGCTAGCCGATTGAGATTTCCCGCCAGCTTGAACCCGCATCTGTGGTCTCGTAGATACGGCCGAAGCGCGTGAAGACCCAGCCCATGGTCGGGCTCACGAAGGTCGCGCGAACGAGGGTGTCGGGCCCGAAGCCGCCGACGCCATCCGGCGGCAATGGCCAACGGTAACCGGTCCACGTTCGACCCCCGTCAGCGGTGGCCGCCACGCCGAAGTGGTCCAGATCGAGGGAACCCAGCGCCCACGCGCGGTCAGGACCGACGATCGCCTGCACCCCCAGAAGATTGCCCGGATCGAAGAGCCGGGAGGGTTCGGCCCAGACTGGATCGACGAGGCCGGCCGCACAGGCAGCGAGTCCCGCCGCCGCGTTGACCGGGGCCCAGGTCCCGCCACCGTCGTTGGTCATGTCGGCCGGCGTGTCAAACATGCCAGCACAACCATGGCGCACGTCGGCGAAGGACACGCCGCCGTTGGGCGCGTTCGGCACCGCGTGCCACGTCCGGCCGCCGTCGGTCGTGGCCAGCAGGCCGCCGACTGTGGCTGCCCAGCCATGCTCGGCATCGACGAAGGACAGGACCGGGTCGCGATCGGGCGTCAGGGCGTCCGCCGACAGTCGACCCACTGCACGCCAGTCGGCCCCGCCGTCGTCGGTTCGAAGCATCG
>DATAIW010000004.1:0-12329 GCA_036262455.1 Candidatus Limnocylindrales bacterium
CGGGAGGGTCGACGGCCGACCGGTGACGACGACCCGGCTCCACACGGCGGCGGGCGTGGCCGGGATCTATGCCGTCGTCACGGCCGAGGGCGCCCGGCGCGCGGCTACGGCGAGGCGATCACCCGCCGGGTCCTGCGGGTCGCCCGTGACGGCGGCCTCCGGATCGCGGTCCTCCAGGCGTTTCCGGCCGGGCGCGGAGTCTACGAGCGGATCGGGTTTCGCGAGCAGGGCCGGCTCCGCCTCCACGAGTGGCCGGCGACGGCGTTTCCCTGACCGGCGCCGGCCAGCCGGCACGCCCCGGGGCTCGATGCCGGATGATGTCGACATGACGATTCGGTTCGGTGCTCAGCTCTGGTCCCAGCAGACCACCTGGTCGGACTTCCGCGATGCCGCCATCGCGGCCGAGGCAGCCGGCTGGGACTCGGTCTGGACATGGGATCATCTCCTGGCGATCTTCGGGCCGTGGGAGCAGCCGATCCTCGAAGGCTGGACCACCCTGGCCGCCCTCGGCCCGATCACGAGCCGGATCCGGCTCGGCCTGATGGTCGGCGCCAATACCCTCCGCAACCCGGGCCTGACCGCCAAGTTGGCGACGACCCTCGATCACGTCAGCGGCGGCCGGGCGGTCCTCGGCATCGGCGGCGCCTGGTTCGAGCGCGAGCACGACGCCTTCGGCTTCGACGAGGCGTGGGGCTCAGGCCCGGGCGAGCGGCTCGACCGGCTCGACGAGTCGGTGATGGTGATGCGCCGCCTGCTCGACGGCGAGCGGTTCGATCACACGGGCCGCTTCTACACGATGCGCGACGCCCTCTGCGAGCCCCGGCCGGTCCAGGCCCACCTCCCGATCCTCGTCGGCGGCTCCGGTCCGAAGAAGACGCTCCGGATCGTCGCGCTGCGGGCGGACGGCTGGAACACGTCGGGGACGATCGACGAGGCCCGCGCCACGCTCGCCATCCTCGACGAGCACTGCGCGGCGGTCGGGCGCGATCGTTCCGCGATCGAGCTCTCGGTCAGCTTCCCGATCACGATCCGCGACACGGTCGCGGGAGCCGAGCGGGCCTACGGCACGCTCCTGCAGGCCAACGGGATCGAGGACATGCGAACGAACCCCGTTCTCCTCGGGCCCCCGGACCTTGTCGCCGAGGCGATCGCGCCCTACCGCGACCTCGGCTTCTCGACCGTCATCGTTCGCCTCCCGGCACCGCACGATCGCGAGACGATCGATCGGATGGCCGAGGTCTCGGCCCTGCTCGGTGGGTGAACCGCGCGTCGTCGAGCTTGCCGGCGGCGTCGGCGGGGCGAAGCTCGCCGAAGGGCTGCAGACGGTCGTCGGCGAGCGGCTGACGGTCGTCGTCAACACCGCCGACGACACCGAGCGCCACGGCCTCCTCGTCTGTCCCGATCACGACACCGTGCTCTACACCCTCGCCGGGCTCGAGAACCCGGAGATGGGCTGGGGTCTCGCCGGCGACAGCTGGACGACGATGGGGGCGATGGAGCGCTACGGCGAGGAGGGCTGGTTCCGTCTCGGCGACCTCGACCTCGCGACCCACATCGTGCGGACCGATCGCCTGCGCCGCGGCGGCCGCCTGAGCGACGTGCTGCTCGGCCTCCAGCGCTCGCTCGGACTCCGGGCGACGATCCTGCCGATGGCCGATGAACCCATCCGGACGCAGGTTCGGACCGGCGACCGCTGGCTCGACTTCCAGGACTACTTCGTCCGGCTCCGCCAGGCGCCCGACGTCCACGAGGTCCGTTTCACCGGCATCGAGGCCGCTCGTCCGACGGCCGAGGTCGTCGCCGCCCTGGCCGCCGCCGACATCGTCGTCATCGCCCCCTCGAATCCGATCGTCTCGGTCGGGCCGATCCTGGCCGTCCCCGGCATGACCGAGCTCCTCGCCGGCGCCCGGGCCCGCGGGACCCGCTTCGTGGCCGTCAGCGGGATCATCGGCGGCAAGGCGCTGAAAGGCCCCGCGGACCGGATGCTGGCGTCGCTCGGCCACGAGCCGAGCGCCCTCGGGGTCGCCCGCGGCTACGCCGGCCTGATCGACGCCTTCGTCCTCGACACGGTCGACGCCGAGCTCGCGCCGGCCGTGGAGGCGCTCGGGATCCGGACGCTCGTGACCGACACGATCATGACCGACGACGCCTCACGCGCCCGCCTCGCCGCCGCCGTCCTTGCCGCTGTCGGCGCCTGACCGCTCGCCCCAGTAGCCCATCATCGGGATCCGCTCTGGCGGCCCGCCCCTCGGGAAGCGAGACTGCCAGCCGCGCATGACCCGGCGGCCGCGGCGGACCGAGGTCCACATCAGGATCGTCGTCGTCACGACCCCGACGATCAGCCCGACCGGGATCGTTGCCAGCATGCCGGTCGGGCCGGAGATCGCGGCCAACCCGATGCCGGAGATCGCGGCGGCGAGCGCGCCGTCGATCACCGCGACCATTCCGGGCGTCGTGACGAACTGGTGGACGAGGGTGTTGGCGGCCGTCGGTTCCCGGGTCATGGCGAAGGTCTGGGCGATGCCGTACTCGTCGTCGGTCCAGCCGGTCGTGAAGTACGGCTCGAGACCTGGCTTCGCCTCGAGATAGGCATGCCGGATCCGGTTCATCGCGGCCACCCAGATCGCGTCCTCGAGGTTCACTTCATCGAGCCGGACGAAGGTCGCCACGCCGACGAACAGCGTCACGGGCAGGAGCGAGAGGGCGAACACCGGGAATTCGCTGCCGAACCCGGTCGCCCCGCCGACGAGGCCGAGCGCGACGACCGACGCCGACAGGACCGACAGGAAGAGGCCCGTCCGGCTGAACGACTCGTTCCAGCTCATCGAGCGGGTCGCGAGCAGGCTCCAATGCTCGGTCGAGAGGATCTGGAGCGACCGCGGGTCGTCGAGCGGTCGGTCCGCCGTCGTGTCCCCGGAACTCGCGGCGCCCGGTCCGGCCGGAGCCTCCTGGCTCGCGCTCGGCACCTGTCCTTCGTCCATCATTCGCCATGCCCTCCCGCGTCCCCGATGTCCGTGCCTGGCGAGGATACGGAACCCCTGCGTGGTCCCGGGACCAGCGCCGGGCCGTCTGGCACTTCCACCATCTTGACGGGGCCAGTAGGTTCACGCCAATGGAAACGCAACCGCAGGATGCCCGCCGGGCGCTGGTCCTGCACGATCGCGAGCTCGTTGTCGACCTGATCGAGCTGACGCTGAACCACGGGCTGTTCGTCGTCCGGTCAGCCAGGCACCTCGCCGAGGCCGAGTCGATCCTCGCCGAGTGGCACCCGCACATGACGGTCATCGACATGGATCACGATGACAGCACGGCGCTCCTCCATCGGATCGGTGCCTCGAACACGCTCCGCCGGAGCGTGACCCCAGTCCTCGGCCTGACCAGGCGGGGTGATCTCAAGACGAAGCTCCGGGCGTTCGACCTCGGCGTCGACGACATCCTGACGATGCCGTTCTCGCCGGAGGAGCTGCTTGCGCGGTCAATCGTGATCACCCGTCGGGCGTCGGGTGCCGACCATCCGATCATTCCGACGATCACCCTCGGCGAGATGGAGATCGACATCGTGAACCGCCAGGTCCGGGCCGGGCAGTCGATCGTCCACCTGAGCGGAATCGAGCAGAGCCTCCTGTACCTGCTCGCCAGCCGAGCCGGCAAGGTCGTGACCCGCGACGAGATCCTCGACGCGATCTGGGGCACCGATTTCGTCGCCGAGAGCAACATCGTCGATCGTCACATCCGGAGCCTCAGGATCAAGCTCCAGAACGACTACCGTCATCCGAGGTTCATCGCCACCGTCGCGGGAACGGGCTACCGCTTCATTCCGACCTTCTCGGACACCGGCTGGGCGGGCGAACCCACGACGCCGGACGCACCGGACTGAGCCGCTCCGCCGTCTGGTGGACGACATGACAAGGACGTCATGACGGGTCGCCGCGGACGGTCCATCGTGGCGCTGGATCGATATCCGGGCCTGTGACGACGGGTCGAACGGATACGTCGCGAGCGGCCCGTCGGCGGGGACGGGTTCGTTTCTGTCGGAGCGAGTGACGGCGATCGACCGGGATCGCGGCGGCGAAGGGCGTGCAAGATGACAGCTGGGGTCGAGGCACCGGTCGCAGGTCGGGGACCGAGGGTCGCGAGCGAGTCGGAGGCCCTCTTCGGTCGCCCACGCTCCCGGATCGACCAATGGATTTCGCTCGACGCCGACACCTGGCACCACGACCGATCCAGCCGCCGCCCCGAGCCCGTGAAATCGCGACCGTCGCCGTACGAGGCAGTCCCGACATCGAGTCTCACGGCGGCGCGGCCGCGGACCGCGTTGGGCGCGAGCGTCGACGACGCCTCGCCCGCGATCTGCGACGTGCTTGCGGCCTGGCGAGCGGCAGAACGTGAGCTTGTCGACCTGGACGAGAACGATCCCGAGTGGAGCCGTGTGCATGCCGAATTCGTCGGCCTGCGCGCGCTCCACCACCGCCTGTTCGAGGCGCGGATGGGCCCAGGAAACGCCGGCGGCGGCACGGCCGCCACCGGGTCCGCCAGCTTCCTGACGTTGGGCCCGCCCGTGCTCGCGACCGTCTGATCGCGTGAACCGACTTCGCGCGATCGTCGGCTCGGACGGCCTTCGCAGCGCCGCCCTTGCGATCGCCGCGGTCCTGCTGATCCTCGTCGCCCTGCCGGTCGTGCTCATGGCGGCCGGAACCTGAAGGCCCGGGCCGGACGTCGCGCGTCGCGTCTCCCGGGCGGTCCGGGACGTTGACAGGCGGACCCCGTTCTTGCACAGTGCGCGCGATGCACCACATCGCCGCCGCCGTCATCTGTCGTGCGACGCTCGGCCAGCAGCAGCCCTCGACGGGGGTCGGCCTGGCCTGACGACGGCACCCGGTCGGGTGCATCGATCACCACCGCCCTCGGCTCGGCCGGGGGCCTTTTCGTGTCGCGAACGCCCATCCCCCGATCCGCGCCGGCGGCACCAGCCACGGAGCAGCACGATGGATCCCACGTTCCTCGTCCGAGGTCTCGCCATCGGCTTCACGGTCGCGGCCGCGGTCGGCCCGATCAGCCTCCTGACGATGCGCCGAACGATCGCCCACGGTCGGGTGTATGGCCTCGTCTCCGGCCTCGGCGTCGCATCGGCCGACGCGTCGTACGGCGCCGTGGCCGCCTTCGGCCTGACGGCGATCACGACGGCCCTCGTCGGGGCGCGGACGGCGCTCGCCCTCGTCGGTGGTGCGTTCCTCGTCTGGCTGGCGATCCGGACCATCCGGGCCCGGCCGGCGTCGAGCGCCGCGCTCGCCGACGATCGGCCGGGTCTTCCGGGCGCCTTCATCTCGATCTACGGGCTGACGATGACCAACCCGATGACGATCCTCTCGTTCGCGGGCATCTTCGCGGGGCTCGGGCTCGGCGGGCGCGGCGGGGTCGACGCCGCGCTGCTTACGCTCGGGGTGTTCCTCGGCTCGAGCCTGTGGTGGGTCGTCCTGACGGCGATCGTCGCGCGCCTTCGTGAGCGAATCACCCCGCGCGCCCTGCTCTGGATCAACCGCGTCTCGGGGAGCGTGCTCCTCGGCTTCGGCGTCGTGGCGATCGCGGTCGCCCTCGGCGCTGCACGCTGAGCCGACCGTTCTCGCGGAGGAGTTCGGACCGACGGCCCGATCTCGCCTAGGATTTCGATCATGCCCAGCCCAGCTCGTCCCGGAGGAGGACCCGTCGTCGCGATCGTGCCCGTGGGCTCGCTCGACGGGGCGAAGTCGCGGCTTGGCGAGGTCCTCGATGCCGAGGAGCGACTCGACCTCACGCTCAGGCTTGCCCGCGCAACCATCGGGGCGGCCGTGGCGGCCGAGCAGGTCGACGACGTCCTGGTCATCACCCCCGACGAGACGGTCCGCTCGCTCGCACTGGAGCTCGGGGCGCGACCCATCCTCCAGCGTGACAACGGCCTCAACCACGGTCTCGTCGCCGCACGTGGCGAAGCGATCGCCGCAGGCGCGGTCGCGATCCTCATCCTGCCGATCGACCTGCCGGACGTGACGCCGGCGGCCATCGACGCCGTCGCGGCGACGTTGGAGGAGCCGCAGCGACCCCTCGTGGCAATCGTCCCCGATCGCCACGGCCGCGGCACGAACGCGTTGCTGATCGCTCCGCCCGATGCGATCGACCTGTGCTACGGCGGCGCCAGCGCGATCGCCCACCAGGCGGCTGCCCGGGCGGCCGGCGCCCGTCTCGTCGTCCTCGACGGGCCGCTCACCCTCGATCTCGACACGCCGGACGATCTGCTTCTCGCGGAGGCGAGCCTGGCCAGCCGAGCTCAGCCCGTCGATGTCGGCTGATGTCCCGACCGGGGCAGATGTCCCGGCCGGAGCCCCGCTCCCGGAGGCCGCCGGCGGCGCGACGGAATCGTCGGGTCGGATCGAGGCGATCGCCCTCGCCGGGATCCCCGAGATCGGCGTCGGCGACGATCTCGCCGGCCTGATCGGCGACGCGATCGAGGCGACCGCCGGCCTCCTGCCCCTTCGGCCCGACGACGTCCTCGTCGTGACCCAGAAGATCGTCTCCAAGTCCGAGGGCGCCGTCGTGGATCTCGAGGCGATCGAACCACGTCCGGAGGCGGTTGCCTTCGCCGCGCGCTGGGACCGCGATCCGCGCCAGGTCGAGGTCGTCCTGCGCGAGGCCCGGCGGGTCGTCCGGATGGAGCGCGGCGTGATCATCACCGAAACGGAACACGGCTTCGTCTGCGCCAACGGCGGGGTCGACGCGTCGAACGTCGGGCCGGCGAGCGGCCACATCGTGACCCTCCTGCCGCACGACCCCGACGGTTCGGCACGGGCGATCCGCGAGGCCGTCCGCGCCCGGTTCGGCATCGACGTCCCGGTGATCGTGTCCGACTCGTTCGGGCGGCCGTGGCGCTGGGGGATCACCGACGTCGCGATCGGCGTGTCCGGCCTCGTGCCGATCGAAGACCTCCGCGGCACGCCCGACGCGGACGGCCGGGTCATGAAGTCGACGATCCGGGCCAGCGCCGACGAGATCGCGTCGGCCGCCGAGCTGGCGCTGGGGAAGGTCGCCGGCCGCCCGGTCGCCCTCGTCCGCGGCGCCCGGCCGCTCCTCGGCGAAGGCTCGATCCGGGACGCAATCATGCCCCGCGAGTTCGACCTCTTCGGCTGATCCGGCGACCGCGGATCTCGCGCCGCCGTTTCCGACGCGACCGTGGAGCAGCCATCGAGGCGCGGCGAGCGCGGATCGTCGCGAGCAGGGCGGCGGAAGTTATCCACAGCGATTGTGGATTGTCAGGCAGATGCAATGTCGGCCGCAGCCTCCCGACGCCCCACATTCGCGATTGCAATGCCGATTCGGTCCGGACGAGTCGTCGCGATGACGCAGGATCGGGTACACCTCGCTCGTGACCACGACGACCACCCGGGCAGGTCCCGAGGAGCCCGCCGGCCGACCATCGGCCGCCGGCTCCGCGGCGCGCCTCACCGTTCGACCGCCGGCCTGGCTCGACCGCGCCCTCGAGGTGGCGATCGTAGCGACGAAGACGGCCACGATCGCCTGTGCGATCGACGGCTTCGTCAACGCCGACACGCCACGCCTACGCGGCAAGGCGATCCGGACGCGGGCCATCGGCTACACGGCCGCGCTGTTCATCGTGCCTTCGATCTGGCGCCTCATGCCGGAACGCGGCCGCTACCCGCGCGGCCTCGACCTCGCCGTCACCCTGCCGTTGCTGATCGATGCCGGTGGGAACGCGCTCGGCCTGTACGAAGAGGCCCATCTTGATGACGTCGTCCATTTCCTGAACTCGGCGATCGTCAGTGGCGTGGCCGGGTCGCTCTTCGGAACGAGGACCGATGAGCCGTGGCAGGCGGCGTTGGCCGGGACCGGCACGGCGATCGCGGGCGAGACCGTCTGGGAGATCACCGAGTTCCTCGCGATGAAGGCCGGCGCGGACGGCATGGACCTGACCTACGCGGATACGATGGCCGACCTCACCGAATCGGCGCTCGGCGCCGTCGTCGGCGGGATCGTGACCTGGCTGCGGATGCCGCGCGATCGGGCCGAACGGCGGCAGGGCTGGCGGCATGCAGTCGCGGGCTGGCGGCGCGCCGGCGAGCCGGTGGCACTCATCGCGGGGCGGGGCCCGGCGGCCGAGCCCGCGACGGCATCCACTGGATGACCGCGACCGCCGACGATCCCGCTCCATCGGCGCTGCCGATCACCACGGTCGGGGTGCGCTATCTCGGCCATGCCACGGTCCTGCTCGAGTTGCCGGGGATCCGGATCCTGACCGATCCGTTCCTTCGGGACCGTCTCGGACCCCTCCGCCGGTATGGCCCGCTCCCCCGGCCCGGCGTGATCGGTGAGATCGACGTCGTCGCCATCTCCCACGCGCACCCCGATCATTTCGACCGGCGATCGCTCCAGTCCCTGGCCGGCAGCCCGCTCGTGATCGTTCCGCGCGGGATGGGTGGACGCCTCCGCGGGCTCGGACTGGACGTTCGCGAAGTCGCGGTCGGCGAGCGCCTGGCGATCGCTCCGGACCGGACGCTCACCGCGGTCCCCGCCCGTCACTGGCGCTGGCCCGGCGCCCCGCGGGCGGCCGCGGTGGGCTACCTCATCGAGGGGCTCGATGGGCCCGGCCGGGGCGGGATCTACTTCGCCGGCGACACCGCACCGTACCGCGGCATGCGCGCGTTCGCCGACCGGGTCGACATCGCCCTCCTCCCGGTCGGAAGCTGGGGTCCGCACCTGACGCCCGGCCACCTGACGCCCCGATCGGCGGCCGAGGTGGCCCGTGACCTCGGCGCCCGGGTGGCGGTCCCGATCCATTGGGGGACGCTCTATCCGCCCCGCCTCGAGCGGTTCTTCGGCAGCCGCCTGACAGAGCCAGCATCCCGCTTCGTCGCGTGGGCCGGCCGGCTGGCGCCGGACCTCGACGTGCGTGCGCTGCAGCCCGGCGAGGCGACCACGATCGAGATCTAGCCGGCTCTGTGCCGCGGCGCGGCCTCGACGCCGCGAGCGATCGCCAGCCAGACGAGGATGGCACCCACCGAATACCCGACCGCGGCGGCGCCGAAGAGGGCCGGCAGACCGAATACGCCGCCGATCGCGCCGCCCACGATCGAGCCCGCGATTGCGCCGACGCTGTTGGCGGTCCCGCTGACGATGCCCTGGGCCGTGGCCTGGACGCTCCGCCCGACCGAGCCTGCGACCCACGTCACGGTTCCGACGTAGAAGAACGAGAACCCGATGCCCCCGAATGCGGACGCCATCACGATCGCCGCCGGGGCATCGACGAGCGCGCTGATCCCCGCCCGGATCGCGAAGGCAAAGGCGCCGATGACGATCAGCCGCTCGGCCCCGAAGCGCCGCGCGAAGGCCGGGAAGGCGGACATCAGCGGAACCTCGATCAGCGCGCCGAGCGACCAGGTGGCAGCGATCATCGTCGCGTCGCCGCCGAGCTCCTTGACCCGCAGCGAGATGAAGCCCTGGATCGCGGCGTGCGAGGTCCAGACGACGATCGAGGCGACGAAGAACACTCCCAGGCGCGGGGTCCGCAGCACGCTGAGGATCGTCGAGGGCGAGATGCCGGCGAGCGCCCGACCGGCAGCGCCGGAGCCGCGGGGCCGGCTGACCCGGGCCGATGTCGCGGCTGGCGCGGGTAGCCGAAGCAGGAACCACGCCCCGAGCCCGGTCAGGATCACCAGCGGCCCGAAGACGAGGAACATTCCGCCCGGCCCGGCCGTTCCGAGGACCACACCGGTCGTGAACGCGACGACGACGAACGCCCCCGATCCGGGTCCGCGCGCCTGACCGAAGCGATCGCGATGGCCGACGAGCCGGACGGCCTGGCTGTCGATCATCGGGATGACCCCGGCCCAGGTTGCCGCAAGCAACGCCGTCGCGACCGCGAGGGCGAGCGGCCCGACCGCGACCGCCAGCAGCAACACGGCCCCGCCGGACAGGAATCCGGCCACGATGACCGGCCCCCGGACATCGCCGATCCCGTCCGCCAGCGCGCCCCAGGCCGGCGCGGCGACGAGGCTGACCGCGGCGAACAAGGCGATCAGGGCGCCGACGGTCCCGAGATCGAGGCCGGTCGAGGCAAGGTAGATCGGGATGTATGGGAGGTAGGCACCCTGGGCGCCGAACAGGATCGAGTAAACGATCGCCGGCCGGACGATCGACGCGGTCGCCGGCGTCGCCGGGGCGGCATGGTTCGAGGAATCCATCGTCGGTAGCGTGCCCGATCGACGCGACTCCCGTCACGGAACGACCCCGGGCGAACCGTCAGACGGTCCGCCCGCGGGTTCGTTGTCCGCCGACCTCAGTCGGCAGCGGCAATCAGTTGACGATCGTGTTGGTCGTCGCGCTGTTCGCCGCGTTATAGGTCGTGGTCGTGTTGCCGTTGAAGATCGGGCCGTACATGAACGACTGCCCGGAGTAGCCGTACGAATTGAGCGACTGGATCGTGCCCGCGTCGCCGGTCGTGGTGTTGAAGCCCGAGAACCACGGGCCGCCGGACGAGCCGCCGGTCATGCCGCACGCCAGCTTGTAGTTGTTCGTGCCGGCGTTCGAGTCGCGCGTCGTCGGGCCCTGGCAGTACGTCAGGTCGTTGCCGTGGTACTTCTGAGCGGCCGGATAGCCGAACGCATCGGCGACCGTGTTCAGCGCCATCTCGGACGCGAGATAGCCGAACTTGCCGACGGTCGTGTCGAGGTCGAGGTTGGCACCGGCGGTCTTGCCGCCGCCGCCGACGACAGCGAACGACCAGTCGTACTTGATCGCGCTGTTATTGAACCCGCCCGCCGAGGCGAATCCGTTGTGGACGACGAGTGCCTTGGCGGTCCAGCAACCGTACGCGGTGTTGGCACACGTGAATGTCGGGCTGCTGTCGAACTGCGGGATGAACAGCCAGTTCGTCGCGAACGCGCCGGCGGTCTCGTCGTAGGCGCAATGCCCGGCGGTGATGACCACCCCGTCCGTGCCACCGCGGCTGTTGCTGAGCGCGGTGCCGCTGCACACGTATGCGCTCGGGCCCATCACGAAGTAGACCTTCCCGGTCGCCTTGTAGACCTTGCCCTTGCCGTTCGGCCACGAGGCGCCGGTCGTATCGCCTCCACTCCCGCCGCCCGGCTTGGCCTGCGGGGCGATCTGGGCGCCGCGAACGCTGTCGAAGACGAAGTCGCGCGGGACGGCCGCCCGCATCCGGGCCTCCGTCCAGTAGCTGATGATCCGGCCGTGCTCGGCCGTCTGGCGAGCTGCCTGGGGATCGGCCCCGCCGCCCGCGACTGCGCCGCTGGCGAGGGCCGGCAGAGCGGCGAGCACGAAGGTTGCCGCGACCGCGGCTGAACGCTGGATCCGCATATCCACTCCCGTTGCGTTACGACCTGGGCTGGGCGGTAGCAAACAACGGGAGTGCAGGCCCGGTCAAGCCGCTGCGACGGTCGGCGGCCGATGCCCGGCACCTGGCGGTGCACGGGGGCACCGATCCGTCACGCGCCTGCAATGGTCGCGGACGAGGCGACGGGCTCGGCGAGCCCCGGGCCCAGACATCAACGGAGATCAGTCTCGGGCCGCCGCGGCGACGATCGCGAGGATGTCGGCGCCGTACTTGTCGAGCTTGGCCGGCCCGATCCCCTTGACCCGCTCGAGGGCCGCGAGGGTGGTCGGTCGGGCTGCCGCGATCGAGGCCAGCGTCTCGTCGTAGGCCACGACGTAGGCCGGCATCGTCTCTTCGCGAGCCCGCTCCGTCCGCCACGCGCGGAGGGCGTCGAACAATGGATCCTCACCGGCTGCCGGTCGAGCGCGGACCTTCGTCGGGGACGGCAGCAATCCCCGCCCCGTGCCCGCCGAGCGCGGTTTCGCCGGAGCCAGACCGGTCAGGAACCGGCTCCGCGTCCGGCGGACTTCGCGGCCGCGGGTCTCGCGCCGGTCGGCCCAGGATAGGTGGAGCTGGCGGCGGGCCCGGGTGATCCCGACGTACAGCAACCGCCGCTCCTCCGCGATCGCGGCCACATCCTCGAAGGCCTGCCGGATCGGAAGCGTCCCGTCCTCGAGCATCGGCAGGAAGACCGCATCCCACTCGAGGCCCTTGGCCCGGTGATAGGTCAGCAGGTTCACGCCGTCGGCGGCGCCATCACGCTCATGGGCAGCGCGTCGTTCCAGCTCCTGTCGGATCCTGTCGCGGTCGGCGGCCGGATCGGCGCGGATGACCTCGTCGACGATCGCGAGGACCGTCTCGAGCGCGGCCGCTCGCTCGCGGGCTTCGTCGCCGCGGGGGCCGTCCGGGGCGGATGCCGTGTCGCCGGGCTCATGCCCGAGCTCATCACGGA
>DATAIW010000005.1:0-13794 GCA_036262455.1 Candidatus Limnocylindrales bacterium
CCGGGCGTCAGGCGGGGGCCAGGGCCCCGGCTCCGACCGGCATCGCGACGCGGCCCTCGACCGCCCCGGACGCGGCGGTCGACCGGTCGATCGCGGGCGTCTCTTGCGACGTCGGAGCGTCCGGGCGGCGCGCCTCGCCGACCGATGCCAGCGCGAGCGCGATCAAGCCGACATGGAGCGCGGAGACCAGCGGAGTCAACGCGGCATCGAACGACCCGAAGTCACCCGATCAGGCGGCCTCGTCGATCGTGACCTCGATCAGCGGACTCGTGGCGACCATCACGTCGACATCGGTCCGCTTCCAGGCCCGGGCGACGCGCTCGAGGACGTGGCGGCGCTCCGTCGGGTCGTCGACGATCCGCGCGGTCGCCGGGAGGTCCGCGACCGCGACCGGACCCTTGAGGTGGATCGTCAGGTTCGGGTCGTCGGCGAGGTTCGCCATCCAGCCGCGGCGCCGCGGGGAGGGCATGCCGGAGATCCACATCCGACCGTCGATCCGGTGGAACACGATCTCGATCCGGCGCGGCTCGCCCGTCTTCCGGCCGGTGGTCGTGATGTCGATGACGCCGCCGCGTGAGAGCGCGGCGCGAATGGTGTCGTCCATGGAAGCCTCGTGCGATCGTTGCAGTGGCAACGATATCGCAGACGGCCGGAAGGCGCCCGGCCAGGCCCCGGACGGATCAGGCCCGCTCGGCCGCCCGCTTCTCCGCCTTCATCCCGCGTTTCCAGTCCTGGTAGCGGCGGAGCGCCTCGGGTCCGTCGACGTCGCCGAGCGTCATGTGATCCGGCACGAACGCCTCCCAGCCGGCGGGCGCCAGGCCGAGCCGCTTGCCGAGGATCGCGACCAGGGTCTCGGCCTTCATCGGGCCGAAGCCCGGCAGGGCGAGGAGCCGGGCGTGGAGGTCGGCGCCGTCCTTCGCCTCGCGCCAGATCCGCGACGCATCGCCGTCGTACCGTTCGACGAGGTAGCCGGCCAGCTCGCGGACCCTCTTGGCCATGTTGCCCGGGAAGCGATGCAGCGCCGGCGACGTCCGGAACGCCGCGTCGAACGCGTCCGGATCCATCGTGGCGATCCGCTTCGCATCGAGACCGCCGATCCGGCGACTGAGCTCGAGGGGGCCGGAGAACGCCTTCTGGAGAGGGACCTGTTGATCGAGGGCGAACCCGATCAGGAGCGCCAGCGGGTCGCTGACGAGCAGCCGGTCGGCAGCGTCGTCACCGGTGAACGGGAGTCGATCGGTCGTCATCGTCGTCATGTCGCGGATGGTAGGCCGCCGCGCGTCCCCCGACCAGCGCCGATCGGACGCGGTACGGGCGGGCCATCCGGTCGCCTGATCGCGCGTCGCGGTTCGACGGCGGCCGAATGCCAATCGCCGGAGGGTCGTCATCCGTCCAGCGCCACCACGGCCAGATGTGCGGGCGACTTGTCGACACGCGGCGGCAGGCCGGGCGGGAGCGTGACCCTATCGTTCGGTCATCGAGCGATCGATCGATCGCCGGATGAAGCCCGAAAGGAGTCGTCCCCGATGACCGCCCAGACGCAGTACCTCGAGACCGACATGCTCGGTGCCTTCCCGACGCTCCTGCTGGTCCTCGTCCTCGTCCTGACCCTGCTCGGGGTGGTCGCCCACGTGGCGTTCGCCTAGATCGGCGACTGCTCGATCCCCCGGGACAGACCGGCCGCGCCAGTCCGAGCGAGCTCACGCGAGACCCATGGCCCTGGCGGGTTCACGATGCGGTGAATCTGACCGGGGCCTCCGCTTCTCCGGCGACTACGTCGGATGACCCGCCCGGTGGTCGACAACGCTGCTCGTGGCCATCCGCCGATCAGCAATCGCGATCGAACGATCGGGCCGGATCCGCCGCCCGCTGCCCGCCGCAAACGCCACGACCGCGCCCGCCTGAGCGAGCGCGGTCGGTCGGTCGCGCGACGGCGTGTTCGATCGTCCGGGTCCGAGGGTCAGCCCCCGGCGGACCGCCACGTCGCCGCCGTCATGCCCAGGTCGCCGATGATCGAGCGATAGTAGCGACCGGGTGAGGACGGATCCATGATCGCGCTCCGGCCGGGGGTCCGGCTGGACGAGAAGGTGAAGTCGTTGGCACCGCTCCGCTTGGGGTCGGTCCAGAAGATCTGCTTCATCGTCCGGCTGGTCTTGAACAGGCCGTACAGGATGTAGGACGTACTGCTGATGCCCTCGGCGAAGACCGCCCGAGCGCCGGTCCGCAGGAACGCCGCGCCGTAGTTGTCGACCCGCTTGATCGCGGTCGCCTTGGTCGGATTGGCCGAACCCCACTCCGAGTTACCCGAGGCGTAACAGAGGCGGTTCAGGATCACCACCGCGTCAGGCGCGAAGTTGAGGTAGTGGTCGACGTAGTACTCGCCGTAATACGTGTGGCTCCAGCTCCCGTCGTAGGTGTCGAGGCCCAGGCCGTCCTTGGAGTACTTGTTGAAGGAGCCGTACGGGCTCGGATAGCCGTTGCCGTGGCCCAGGTAGATGAAGACGTTGGCACCCTGGGAGAGGCTCTTCACCCGCGCCCACGTCGCGTGGGGAGCGTAGATCTCGTAGACGGTGGCCCCGTACGAGCGGGCCTGTGCCGCGATCTTCTTGGCGTTGTAGATGTAGTCCGACGTGTTCGAGCCGGCGGGACCGACGACGATGACGACCTTCTTGCCGGACGCGGCGACGGCCTCGGGATGGATGGCCAGTCCGCCGACGGCGAGGACGGATGCAAGGGCGGCGATGGCGATCAGCCGCAGGGACCGGAACGATCGACGACCTGGCGCCCGCTGGGCGCCTGCTTGGGACACGGGCAACGCTCTTGCCTCCTCTCCGCCGGAACACCGTGCATGGGGCGCGGTGACGGTGGGTGATGCCGCCGACGACAGGAGAGCACGCGGACGCGCGAACGAGACGCGCGGAGCGCAGGGATGGGGGCGATCGGGTGCGGTCCGACCGGGTGGCGGGGCCGACGATCCGGGATCAGCGAGGGATCCGGACCGGGGGCCGGGAAACGACAGGGTCCTGCCGTGGGGGGCGGCGGTCTTCTGTTTTTCAGCCTGTCTGTCAGGGGTGGAATGGCCTGGGGGCCTCGCAGAAGTATGCCAGCCCTTCCGCGACCGCGCCTCCCCCCCAGATTCACCATGCTGTCCACTGCCGATGGGACTGGGTCCGTGCACGAGGTGTTGACGGGATGCCTTCGGCCGACGATTCGATCAGTCGCGGCGGGCGATCGGGGCGACCACGGCGCCGGAAAGGCGAACGAGATCCCCTGGTGAGAGTTCGACCTGGAGGCCGCGGCGGCCGGCCGAGACAACGATCGTCGGCAGTTCGAGGGCCGCCGCGTCGACGACCGTCGGCAGGCGCCGACGCTGGCCGAGGGGACTGATCCCGCCGCGGACGTATCCCGTCGCCCGCTCGGCCTCGGCAGGATCGGCCATCGCCGCCTTCCCTGCGCCGAGCGCGCGGGCGAGCGCCTTGAGGTCCAGCTCGGCCGCGACCGGGACCACGGCGACCGCGAGGCCTCCGTCGACTGCGGCGATCAGGGTCTTGTGGATCCGGCCGGGATCGACCCCGAGCGCCTCTGCGGCGTCATCGCCCCACGCCGGACGGCGGCCGGATCGGCTCCGCGGGCCGGTCGGCTCGTGAATCGCGTACTCGTGGACCGTGTGGACGACCCCAGCCCGGACGAGCTCGGCGAGGGCGCGGGTGCCGCCTGCTGCCATCGATTCATGCTATCGGAGCAGTCATCGGCTATGCTCGGGACGATCCGGGCTCGCACCGCGTCGTTTGGACGGCGTCAAGGGAGGCGAGCAGGAGACGACCAGCTTGCCCCGCTCACGCTTCCCCGCGCGACGCGGCGCATCAGGAGTCTGATGACCTTCGATACCCTCGGCCTGTCGGCCGACCTGCTGCGGACCGTGGCAGAAGAGGGCTATACCGAGCCCACCCCGGTCCAGGAACGGGCCATTCCCCTGGTCCTCCAGGGCAGGGACATCCTCGCCGCCGCCCAGACCGGCACCGGCAAGACCGCCGCCTTCGTCCTGCCGATCCTCGACCTGCTTCGGCAGCACGCGAACACGTCGTTCTCGCCGGCCCGCCATCCGGTCCGTGTCCTGATCCTCGTCCCGACCCGCGAGCTCGCGGTCCAGGTCGACGAAAGCGTCCATACGTACGGCCGGACCGTGCCGCTCCGCTCGACCGTGGTCTACGGCGGGATGCCGATGGAGCCCCAGATCAAGGCGCTCCGCGGCGGGGTCGAGATCCTCGTGGCCACGCCCGGCCGGCTGCTCGACCTCGTCGGCCAGAAGGTCGCCAACCTCGGCCAGGTCGAGATCCTCGTCCTCGACGAGGCGGATCGGATGCTCGACATGGGCTTCCTGCCGGACATCCAGCGAATCATCGCGCTGCTCCCGGCGAAGCGCCAGAACCTGATGTTCTCGGCAACGTTCGCCGACGAGATCCGGCGCCTGTCGAAGACGATCCTGAACGACCCGGTCGAGGTCGAGGTCGCCCCGCGCAACGCCACCGTCGACGCGATCCACCAGCTCGTCTATCCGGTCGATCGCGACCGCAAGGAGGAGCTCCTCGCCCACCTGATCCGCAAGGACGACCTCCGCCAGCTCCTCGTCTTCACCCGGACGAAGATCGGGGCGACGCGCCTCGCGACGTGGCTCGACCGGCAGGGCCTCAACGCGGTGGCCATCCACAGCGATCGGAGCCAGCCGGAACGGACGCGGGCGCTCGAGGAGTTCAAGAGCGGCGAGATCCGGGTCCTCGTCGCGACCGACGTCGCGGCCCGCGGCCTCGACATCGAGGACCTCCCCTACGTCGTGAACTTCGAGCTGCCGTGGAACCCCCAGGACTACGTCCACCGGATCGGCCGGACAGGGCGGGCCGGGGCCAGCGGCGAGGCGATCAGCCTGGTCTGCATCGACGAGACCGACCTCCTGCGCGGCGTCCAGCGCCTCCTCCGCAAGGCAATCCCGTGGACGGTCGAGAACGGCTTCGTGCCGGATCGCAACATCGAACCGCGACCGCTGCGCGGCGGGGACATGGGCGGCAGCCGCGGCGGCGCACGACCGACCCATCACCCGCACCGCAAGCCCGTCCAGTACCGGGCCGGCGCCGGCCGGTCCTAGGCGAGCGGCCCGGTCGCTTGTCCCGCGCAGTCACGTCTCGCGCGACTCGCGACGGCGCCGAAGACGACTGACCGGGCGGACATCGACGCCATCGATGCCCGCCCGCGAGCGACGCTGACAACGACCCGCGTACGACCGCCCGGGCCGCGTCGCGCGCACGCATCTCGCTCGGCGCGCTCCCGATCTGACGTGCGCCGACCGCCCGAGACGGGGTTCGGACCGACGATGCCCACGAAATGGCGATGGGATCGCTACCGGCGCGCGGATGGTCCAGCTTGGGCAGTCCCGGAACAGCGCCGTGTGTCGCGTGCGGGTCAGGTGGCGGCAGTCGAGGTCGGCGCGAAGGGACCGCTGGCGCCTGGCGCCGTGTCGACGGTTGACGCAGCGGCGGTTGACGCGCCGGCGGTTGACGCGCCGGCGGCGCTCCGCTCGTGACCGCCGGTCACGATCATCTCCGCGCCAGGGAAGAAGAAGCCGAGCATCAGGTCGGCGGCCACCCGATCGACGACGTAGCGGTTGACGAACGCGGCGCCTTGGGCGACCGCCGGGCCATCTGCGTCCCCGAGGAGGCCGATCCGGACGTCCCGGAGGAGGACGAACACGCCGGTCGGCCGGGCGAGGGCGCGACCCGGGTCGAATCCGGGCATCGTCGGCATCTGGCCGGTCACGCGGTAGGGCCCGACGTCGAGGCCGATATCGTGCCACTGGGCATGGACCGGGCCATCCTCGATCTGGTCGGCGACCGCGACGAGGATGTCGTCCTCGGCGATGGCCAGGGCGTCGCTCGGTCGAGGCGTGGATCCGTCGAGCGGATGCCAGGCCGCCCGTTCGACGAGCAGGTCGAGACCGCTCTCGAGGATCTCGCGGAGCCGTCCGGCTCGCGCGACGACGCCGACGGCCACGCCCGCGGCGCCGTAGATCTCGACCCGGATCGGCATTCCCGTCCCTCCAGGCAGGATTCGAGTCTGCTCTGCCCATCGCACGTGCGCATCGCCCGTCGGTACCTCCGCCCATGGTCCCTTCGTCCTGGGACTGAACCCGGGTTCGCGTCCGGACGCGGAACGCGGGCGGCCCCCTGTGGAGACTGCTCGGGTCGGTCAGCGGGCCATCGAACATGTCGGACACACCGGCGGACGACCCGGCACTGGAACCGGCGCCGCGACCGGCAGGGCGGCCGCGAGGAGCGCCCGGACGATCACGCCCGGGTCGGCCCGGCTCTGGTTCGTGAGAACGGCGATCGTCAATCCGTCGATCGGGAAGTGGCGGACGGCCGAGCGGAAGCCCAGGAGGCGGCCGCTGTGGCCGAGGCTCGGATGGCCGTCGATCGAGAACGCCTGGACGCCGTACCCGTAGACGACGCCGGGCAGGTAGTTCGTCGTCTTCGAGAACCCGCTCAGGAGCGTCGCGGTCCCCTGTGGCCCGAGGACCTTGCCGCCGTACAGGGCGCGTGCCCACCGGGCGAGGTCGGTGCTCGTCCCGGCCATCGAGCCCGCCCCGGCGGCCGCGGTGATCACGGATCGGAACGGGGCGATGCCACTGCCGTCCTCGAGATCGATCGGCCTCGCGGTCCGTTTGGTGCCAACGAAGCGATAGCCGTGGGCGAGGGGCGAACGGGCCGCCTCACCAGCCTGGTACCAGGTGGCGGCGAGCCCGACCGGCTCGAGCAGGCGGGTCCGGATCGCGTCGGCCAGCGTCTGGCCCGTCGCGCGCTCGGCGATCAGTCCCAGCAAGAGGTAGTTCGTGTTGGCGTAGTGCCAGGCGGCACCCGGCAGCGAGAGAGGCTTGCCGACGTAGCGGAGGGTCCGCTCAGTGGTCCAGGCAGCGGTCGGGTGACCCTGGAGCGGGCCGTCGATCTTCGGGTTGAGGAAGTAGTCGGCGAGGCCGCTCGTGTGGTTCAGCAGCATGCCGACCGTGATCCGCCGGTCGATCGTGATCCGGAGTGGCGGCAGGAGGTGCGCGGCGGAATCGGTCAGGTGCATCCGTCCCTCGCCGATGAGCTCGAGCACCAGGGCGGAGGTGAAGGTCTTGCTGACGCTCGCGAACGCGAACGCGGTGTCGGGCGTGACCCTCGTTCGCGCGGCGACGTCGGCGAAGCCGCTGACCCCGGACCAGCTCGTCCCGTCCGGGAGCAGGATCGTCGCCGACACGCCCGGGATCGCGAGCCTGGCGCGGACGCGGTCGAGCGCTGCCTGGAGTCGGGCCGCGAGGATGGCTGACGGGTCGTCGATCGATGGACCCGGCGAGGAGCCGGGACCGGGCGACGGCGATCCGGCAGGCGCCGACGGGGCCAGGGGCGCGCCCGTCGTCGACGGCGAGGCGCCGCCCGGTGTCGTCGGGCTGGCGCATGCGGCGGACGCCACGGCGGGCGCCCCTGCGCACGGGCCCGATGTGATCGCCGATCCCCGCGCGACGCCGTCCAACGGCGCTCCTGCGAGGCCGCCCGCGGTCCGGATGAACCCGATGCCGAGGACCGCGATCCCGGCGGCCGCCGCGAGCAGGGCGCCGGCCATCCGCCTCCGTCGCGGCGGGTGCGGGCGGGGTCGGCGAGCGTCGGAGGAGGGCTGCGCGGCAGGGTCGGCCATGTGGGTGCGACGATACCCCCCACCGGTCGACCGCCCGACGGCACCGGTCCAGGTGGTCCACGTGGATGGAGGCAGCATGGTTCGATCCCTCGGGTTCCTCGGCGTCCGAACGAAGGCGTTCGCCGAGATGGCAGCGCTGGATCGCGACGTCCTCGAGCTCGAGCCCGACGATTTCGAGATCGTCGGTCCGGATCGGAGCGCCGCATGAGCGACGAGCGAGGCGCGACGACGATCGCCGCCGACAACGGGGCCGCGGCCCTCTTCCGGGCGGTCGGCCTGATGGCGGACGGTCCCGTCGTCTGGGGCAGGCCCGTGCCCGCCCGGGGCTCCGGGGTCTTCGTCATCGAACTGCCGACGACGCTCCACCGTGCGCCCATCGAGCACAGCCGGATCGGCAAATGGCTCGAGCACGTCCCCGAGCTCCTGCTCGATGGCGCTCATCCGACCACGCGGGCGATGGCGGCTCGGCTCGAGGCCTTCTGGCTGCCCTCGACCCGGGTCCTCTTCGTCGGCACCACGGACGGCTCGATCGGCGGTCGGATCGAGGCGATCCGGAACACTGTCCTCGGCGACCGCCGGCCGCATCCCGGAGGCCACTGGCTGCATACTCTCACCGGGCTCGAGGGGGCCCGGGTCTGGTGGGCGGCGACGTCGGCCGTCGAGGAGTCCGAGGACGCTCTCCTGACCGCATTCGCCGCCACGATCCCGGTGGCCGAACAGGCGGCCCTCCACGATCCGACGGTCGTCCTGCCGTTCGCCAACCTGCGGACCGCGACCGGCGAACGCAAGAAGACCGGGCTCGCCAACTCGCTCGTCGCCGCCGAGCCGGTCCGGCCGACACCGGCCGGTCGGATCGTCGTCGTGGCGCCGGGCGCCGCGGACGGAGCGAGCGGCCTGCCACCGACGCGGGCGGCCGGGGGTACGGTCCGCCGATCGCCCCGGCCAGCCGGCTCGACACCGGCCCGTCCGCGATCGACGCCGGCGACACCGCGTTCGACTGCTGCGAAACGCAAGCCGGGCGACCGACCCGCGGCGGAGACGACGTGGGTCTCGGCCGAGGGCATGGAACGGTTGAAAGCCGAGCACGCCGAGCTGACGGGCACGAAGCGCCACGAGGTGATCGGTCGGATCAAGGCCGCCAAGGAGCTCGGCGACCTCAAGGAGAACGCCGACTACGCCTCGGCCCGCGAGGAGCAGTCGTTCCTCGAGGGCCGGATCAAGTCGATCGAGGCGACCCTTCGGGTGGCCACGGTGATCGAGACGCCCGGCGATGCGGTCGATCGGGTCACCCTCGGCTCGACCGTGACCGTCGAGGACGACACCGGGGCCCAGATGACGTTCGTCGTCGTCGGCTCGTCGGAGGCGGATCCGGCGGCCGGCCGGATCTCGAACGTCTCACCGGTCGGCCGGGCCCTCATCGGGCGATCGGCCGGCGACGACGTCGCGGTTGCGGCGCCGCGCGGCGAAGTCCATTACCGGATCGTCGAGCTGGCGTGACGAAGCCCCGACCGGCGGGACCGACCGGGTCAGGCCGGCTCAGGCCGGGAGGCGGCGGCCCCGGAACAGGCCGGCCAGGAGGACCGCCACCCCGGCGCCGATCAGGATGACCGGGCCGATGTCCGTGCTCAGGAACGGCGTGCCGGACAGGCCGATCACGCCTTCGAAGAAGAGCCCGAATGCGACGAACAGGGCAAGGCCCGAGCCGAGGGATCGCAGGCCGTTCGTGACGAGCCCCGGATCGCGGTGCGTCAGGCCGTAGCCGATCAGGCCGACGCCCGTGCCGCCGGGTCCCACGAGCGCCCAGGCGTATGCCCACGTCGCCCACAGGCCGGTCGCGTTCTGGACCGCGAGGATCAACCCGACGACGGTCGTGATCCCGCCGGCGACGGCCAGGCTGACCCCTTCGCGGCCGGTCATCGTGAGGCCCCAGGCGAAGACCAGGACGCCCGGAATGATCACGAACAGCGGCCAGCCGGCATCGGCGAGGTCGAACCCGACCACGCGGTCGGCGAGGAACAGACCGCCGAGGGCGATCAGGACGATCCCGAGGATCATGCCGCCGCGGTTGTCCGGCGGCCGTTCTCCGGTCATCGTCCCGGGTCCATCCCGTCGGCGGTCATCGCAGGTCGCGGGCCGGTTCGGCCAGCTTGTGCTCGACCGCCCAGAGTGCGGCCTGCGTCCGCGACGCGAGCCCGAGCTTGCCGAGGATGTTCGAGACGTAGGTTCGGGCGGTTCGCTCGGTGATGAACAGGGCGGAGCCGATCTCCTTGTTGCTCATCCCCCGGCCGAGCAGCCGGATGACGTCCTTCTCGCGATCGGTGAGCGGCTCGACCGGCTCACCTTCGCCGCTCTTCCTGGCCCGCATCCGCTGGGCGAGCAGGCGAGCAACGGCGGGGTCGAGATGGACCTCGCCGGCAAAGGCGGCGCGGACCGCGCTGGCGACCTCCTCAGCCTCGGCATCCTTTAGGACGTAGCCGGACGCGCCGGCTTCGAGGGCGGCGGTGACCTTGTCCTCCTCGATGAAGCTGGTCATCGTGACGATCTCGGTCTCTGGCCGCTCGGCCTTGATCCGGCCGATCGCGGTGACGCCGTCCATGTTCGGCATCAGCAGGTCCATCAGGACGACGTCCGGCTCGAGGCGACGGGCCATGGCCACGCCCTCGCTGCCGTCCGCGGCCTCGCCGACGACCTCGATGTCGTCCTGCAGGTCGAAGAAGACGCGCAGTCCCATCCGGACGACGGAATGGTCGTCGACGATGAGGACGCGGATCCGGGCGTTCTCCTCCACGTGACCTCCGTTGGGAATGGGTCGCGGACTGCGGGTCGGGGTCGTGCTGGGCACGGTCGAGTCTAGCAAGGAACGGACCCTCCTCAGGCCTCAGGCGAGCGTGCGACGGGTGGTCGCGAGGACCGCGTCGATCAGCTCGTGGGGCCGGAATGTCTTGCGTGCATAGGCATCGGCGCCGCTCGTCAGGTCGGCCGTCTCGGACCAGTTCAGGACGAGGACGCGGGTATCCTTCGCGACGGCGCGAAGCCGGGCGATCAGGGCGGTGCCGTCGATGCCCGGCAGGCGCGGATCCACGACGACGACATCGGGGGCGGTTTCGGCGGCGAGGCGGACGGCACCATCGGCGGTCCCGGCCGTGCCGATGACCAGGCACCTCTGACCGATGCACAAGAGGCCGGCGAGGCTTTCGCGGACTCGGTCGTCGGGGTCGACGAGGAGCACGCGGAGCGGAGCCGGCGCTGCAGCGGGGTCGGTCATGCCGCGCAGTGTCGGCTGGCCGACACCCCGGCCGACAGGGATGGACGTCCCGAATCGGGCTACGTCATTCGGCCAGTTGCGGTGGGACCCGGTCGTGGGGGCCAGGCCGCTCAGCGGCGCCGGCGGCGCGGTCGAGCGCCTCGGGCGGGACGATCACCTCGATCGTGGTCCCCTCCCCGGGGCGCGAGATCACGTGATAGCTCGCCCCGATCTTGTCGGCCCGGGCGCGCATCCCCGCCAACCCGAGGTGGCCGTCCGGCACGGTGGCGGCGTCGAAGCCCTTGCCGTCGTCACGGATGCGCAGCACGACGTCCGCCCCACGTCGATCGACCGCCAGCTCGACCTGGCGCGCCGCGGCGTGCTTGACGACGTTGTGGAGAGCCTCCTGGGCGATCCGGTACAGGACCTCCTCGACCTCGAGCGGCAAGCGCTCGGTCAGCTCGCTCGTCACGACGACCGGCAGCCCGATCCGGCCCTGGAGGGCGGCCGTGTGGGTCCTCAGGGCCGGCAGCAGGCCGTCGCTCTCGATGTTGCCCGGCCGCAGCTCGAAGATGAGGGCCCGCATCTCGGCGAGGGCTTCGCGCTGGAGGTCGCGGAGCGAGGTCAGCTTCTCCTTGGCGACGGCTGTGTCGCGATCGATCAGGAGCTCCACGGACCGCGTCACGAGGGTCATCGAGAACAGCGCCTGTGTCACCGAGTCATGGAGCTCACGGGCGAGGTGGGCCCGCTCCTGGCTCGATGCCAGCTCACCGGCCTGGCGGCGGAGGTCGCGCTCGAGCCGCTCGCGGACGCTGATGTCGCGGGCGGCGCCGTGAATGCCGGCGAAGCGGCTCGCGGCGTCGGTCATGCCGATCGCGTTGACCTCCACCGCTACCGAACCGCCGTCGACCCGTCGCATCCGGAAGCGCTGGACCTGCATCCGGCTCGGCTCGTCGATGAACGCCTGCCAGGCTGCCGCGGCATCGGGGAACGTGTCGAGGTCGATGATCGTGGAGAAATGCTTGCCGAGCAGCTCCGTCGAGGCGAAGCCGGTCAGCCTCTCGATCGTCTCGGAGTAGTACGTATAGCGGCCTTCGGCGTCGGTCGTGAAGATGATGTCGGGCGAGTTCTCGACGAGGAAGCGGTAGCGCTCCTCGGACTGGCGGAGCTCGCGCTCGAGTCGCTCGCGCTCGGCGATGTCGCGCGTCGCGCCGTGGATGCCCGCGAACACGCCGTTGACCGTTGCCCCGATCGAGCTGACCTCGACCGGCACGGTTCCACCGTTCTTGTGGATGAGCTCGAGCTTCACGACCTGGCGTTGCGACGGCTCGGCGACGATCGCGTCCCAGCGCTCGACCGCGGCCGGCTGCGTCAGCGGGTCGACGACGGCCGAGAAGTGACCGCCGACCAGCTCTGACGGTGAGAACCCGGTCACCTTCTCGATCGATTCCGAGAGATACGTGAAGACGCCCTCGGCGTCGGTCGAGAAGATGATGTCCGGCGAGTTGTCGACGAGGAAGCGGTAGCGCTCCTCGGACTCGCGCAGCTCGCGCTCGAGACGGTCGCGCTCGCTCATGTCGCGGACGCTGCCGTTGGCGCCGGCGAACACGCCGTTCTCGTCGCGCGTCGCGAAGGCGATGAACTCGGCCGGGACGGGGCTGCCGTCGCGACGGAGGAGGTTGACCCGGCCGCGCAGCTCGCGGCCGCCCTCGCCATCACCCGCGTCGGCGGCGATCCCGGCGGTCCAGTCGATCTCGGCCACGGCGCGCGACGACTCGTGGACGAGCGCCCCGAAGTGCCGCCCGAGCAGCTCCTCGGCCCGCCAGCCGGTCAGTCGCTGGCAGGTGTCCGAGATGAACGTGAAGCGCGCGTCGGCGTCGATCGACCAGACGAGGTCCGGCGAGTTCTGGACGAGGTAGCGGTAACGGGCCTCGGACTCGCCGAGGAGCTCGTAGAGGTTCGCGTTCGTCAGGGCGATCGCCGCCTGGTCGGCGAGGCCCTGGAGGAGGTCGAGCTCGTCGGGCAGGATCTCGCGCGGCTTGGCGTAGGAGATCGCCAGCGTCCCGATCACCTCGCCGGCCGGGGCGCGAAGTGGAGCGGCGGCCATCGCCCGCAGGCCGAGCCGCACGGCGGCCTCGTCGTCACCGGGCTCGTGGGGAATCCGCGGGTCGGCCTCGTAGTCGGCGGTCCAGATCGGGCGGACCTCCTCGGCGGCGAGACCGTTGATCCCGCCCCCGAGCGGGAATTGCATGTTCTTCAGCCACGACTCGGTGTCGACGTCCATCCCGCCCGCGACGATGACCGGGACGAGGAACGTGCCGTCTTCCGACATCCGGGTCAGGTGGGCGCCGTCCGAACGGAGCAGGCGGCGCGACTCGTCGACGACGCGGGAGAGGATCTCGCCGGGATCGCCGAGCGAGGTGATCCGGGCCGAGATGTCGCGGAGGGAGCGCTCCGTCTCGGCCCGTGCCTCGAGCTCGGTCTGCGACCGCTCCAGCTCGTCGATCAGGCTCGCATTGATCATCGCGATCGCGGCCTGGTCGGCGAGGGCCCCGAGGAGGTTGGCCTGGTCCTCGCCGAACCGGCCCGGCTCCGGCGAGAAGACCGCGATCGTGCCGAGGGCGCCGCGCTCCGACACCAGGGGCGCGATCGCGATCGCCCGGAGGCCCAGGCCGCGGGCCACCTCGGCGCTCTCGCCATCGACCGCGAACCGCTCGTCATCGAGATAGTCGACGGTGAACAGCGCCGTCCGCCCGGCCAGCGCCCGCCGGACGATGTCCTCGCCGACCCGGCTGCCGGCCCAGCGATCGATCCGGTCCGGATCGAGG
>DATAIW010000006.1:0-3939 GCA_036262455.1 Candidatus Limnocylindrales bacterium
CCCGAGCCGCGAGCGAGCAGCAGGGCGCCGTCGTGGGCGGTCGCCGCGAGATCGGCGATCGAGATCCGCCGGTCCGGGCTGCCGACGACGCCGGCGTGGCCGTCGCGCAACTCGAGATCGGCGACGGCGGCCTCGAGGGCGACCGAGGCGAGCTCGAGCAGCTGCCGCTTGACCTCGCGGGCGGCCTCGACGACCGCCCGACCGTTGTTGAACGTGGTCTGGCTGCCGGAGCTGCCGCCGTCGTACGGCCCGGCATCGGTGTCCTGGTAGGTGATCGCAAAGTCCTCGGGCCGCATGCCGAGCTCCTCGGCGGCGAGGATGGGGAGGGCCATGACCGCGCCGGTGCCATTCTCCTGGGCCCCGGTCACGATCCGGCCGCTGCCGTCGGACTCGAGGCGGACGAACGCGCCCGACGGCCCCGGCGCGCTGAACCACCAGCCCGACGCCACGCCGATCGCCTCGTTCGGTCCGAGCGGCCCGCCGCTGCGGATCCGGGCGACGGCCTGCTCGAGCGTGTCGATCGCGCCATCGCCCTCGTGCCGCTGGCGGGTCGGGCCCTCGTCGCCGTCGCGGACGAGATTTCGCCGCCGGAACTCGACGGGGTCGAGGCCGACCCGGGCCGCCAGGACGTCGTGGTGCTGCTCGACCGCCCAGCAGGCCTGTGGTCCGGTGGGCGCCCGGACCGAGCCCGACGGCGTCCGGTTCGTGTAGACGCTGAGGGCCTCGATGTCGACGTCGGGGATCCGGTACGGCCCGGCGATCATCATCGCCGCGACCTGGCCGAGGACCGGCGTGTCGCTGGCGTAGGCGCCGCAGTCGAGGAGGATCCTGGCCTTGCGGGCGAGGATCGTTCCGTCCTCGGCCAGGCCGGTCTCGAGATCGACGACCATCGCGTGGGTCACCTTGTCGGGGGCGACGAACTCCTCGCGCCGGCTCAGGACGAGACGGACCGGGCGGCGGGCGGCCCGGGCGAGGGCCGCGACGTGACCCTCGAAATGGAAGTCGCACTTGCCGCCGAATCCGCCACCGAGGTGGCTCACGACGACCCGGATCCGGTGTTCCGGGATCTCGAGGACCTCGGCGGTCTTGCCGCGGGCGAAGAACGGCACCTGGGTCGACGAGTAGATCGTCACGCGATCGCCGGACCAGTCGGCGGTCACCGTGTGAGGCTCGATCGGGACGGGGTGGGCCATGTCGGCGACGTAGCGTTCGCGGACGACGACCGGCGCGCCGGCCAGGGCCGCGGTGGCATCGCCCTTGACGATCGTCGAGCGGCCGGCGAGGTTGCCCGCCGGATCGATGTTCGGATCGTGGTCGTACGTGTCGACGGCGGGATGGACGAGCGGCGTTCCGGGCTCGAGGGCCCGTTCGACATCGAGGATCGGCGGGAGGTCCTCGTACTCGACGTCGATCGCTTCGACACCGGCGGCGGCCTGTTCCGGAGTGAGCGCCGCCACCGCGGCGACGACCTCGCCTTCGAAGCGGACGACGTCGCGGGCGAAGAGCGTCCGATCGAGGACGTAGTCGAACGAGCCGTACCGTCGTTCGGGCACGTCGTCCTTGGTCAGGACGGCGAGGACGCCGGGCATGGCACGGGCCCGGCTGGTGTCGAGCCGGACGATCCGGGCGTGCACCCGGCCGGCGAGCAGCAGGCGAGCGTGGGCGAGGCCCGGGAAGCTCAGGTCGGCGGTGTAGCGGGCCTGACCGGTGGCCTTGGCCTGCCCGTCGGCACGAATCCATGGCCTGGCGGGAGGCGCTGGATACGCGGCGGCGTCGGCGGGCGAGGTCGCACCGGCCGTTGACAGCGGGATGCGCCCATTCGGATCGGTCACGAGCGCCTCGTCCTCCTCGTCGCCTGATGATCGGCCGAGGATACGTGCTGGACCGGTGCGTGGCGGAGCCGGACCGTAGCGCGGATCGTGTCGGACGGCGCCGGCCACCGATTCTGGCGTGGCCGGGCAGTCGACGACGGCCGTGACCGGCCGGGGACGCAGGCCAGGTCAGCGGCCATGTCCGGCATCGCCGGCTCGGTGTCCGGTCGCCGACCGCTGCTACAGACGGCGGGTCAGGATCCCGGACCGAAGAGAAGCGACAGCCACGACTCGAGCGGGGTCTGGCGATCGACGTGGGCACCGAGGCGGGCGGACGCCGAGCCCGGCGCGCCGTCGACCGGTGCGGGAACGGATGGTGCGAGGGTGAATGGGATCTCGCGGTCGTCGCCCAGCCCATGGCCGCGGGCGGCGATCGCGACATACTCGGGGCGGACGATCAGGTCGACTTCGTCCTGGAGGGACCGGACCTCGGCGGCAAGGGCCGCGTTGTCCACGGCGAGCTGGGCGGCGCGGCCGGCCGCGGCGCCGGCATCCCCGACCTGGCGGGCAAAGACCACCAGGATCCAGACCGAGACCAGCGCGGCAGCGACCCAGCCGACCCGACGGCGGGTGATACCCGCGACCGAGAGGCCGGTCAGGTCGATCCGGTCGCCGGCCACCCCGGCCGATCCGGATCGCTCGTCGGGCGCGTCCACGACGCCGGCCGCATCGTCGGGCGATGGGTTGCGAGCGGCGGACCGATCGAGGGGATGGGGCTGGCGCTCGTCGGTCGAAGCGGCGCGGCGGGTCTTCACGTGCGGTGGAGGGTAGCTGCCCGCAGCTGACATTGTCAACTCGCCGGGGTCGTGACAGCCAACCTGTCACGAACGTCATCGACCCTCCTGCTAGACTGCCGTTCTTTCGCACGCATGTTCGATTTCGAGGTGACCGATGCGGACCTATGCCCCGGCCCCCACCGAGGCCGTCCTGCGGGCGATCCTCGAGGACGAGCCCTCGCTTGCCCGGGGGGTGACCCATCATGCCGTGCTGCCGGCTCGTGAGGCCGTCTGGCGGGATCACCCGGATTGGCTCGATCCGCGGATCCGGGCCGGCCTGGCGGCGCGCGGCATCGACCGGCTGTACACCCACCAGGCGGAGGCCATCGAGGCCGTCCGGGCCGGCCGCGACGTCGTCGTCGTCACGCCGACGGCCTCCGGCAAGACCCTCTGCTACGCGCTGCCGGCACTGCAGGCGATCGCCGAGGATCCCGCGGCCAGGGCCCTGTTCCTGTTCCCGACCAAGGCCCTCGGCCAGGACCAGGTGGCCGAGTTCGCCGAGCTGTCGGCGGCCGCCGGCCTGACGATCTCGGCGGCCACCTACGATGGCGACACCCCCGCCCCGATCCGGTCGGCGATCCGCGGCGCCGGTCAGGTCGTCGTCACGAACCCGGACATGCTCCACTCCGCGATCCTCCCCCACCACACGAAGTGGTTCCAGCTGTTCGAGCAGCTCCGGGTCATCGTGATCGACGAGCTCCACACCTATCGCGGGGTGTTCGGGAGCCACGTCGCGAACGTGATCCGGCGGCTTCTCCGGCTGTGCGCCCACTACGGCAGCAAGCCCGTGATCGTCTGCTGCTCGGCGACGATCGCGAACCCGGCCGAGCTGGCGGCGATGCTCACCGGGCGGACGCCGATCCTCGTCGACCGCAACGGGGCACCGTCGGGCGAGCGCCACGTGCTGCTCGTCGAACCGCCCCTGACCCACGTCGCGACCGGAGCACGCGGCTCGAACCTGACCCTGGCCCACCGCTGGGCGATGCCGTTCCTCCGAGCCGGCCGCCAGACTGTCGTGTTCGGCCGGAGCCGTGTGGCGGTCGAGATCATGCTGTCGACGCTCCGTGAGGCACTTCGCCAGGACCTAGGGCCGCGATCGCGCATCCGCGGCTACCGTGGCGGCTACCTGCCGACGGAGCGGCGAGCCATCGAGAAGGGCCTCCGCGAGGGCGAGATCCTCGGCGTCGTCGCAACGAACGCCCTCGAGCTCGGCGTCGATATCGGCCGGCTGGACGTCTCGATCCTCGCCGGCTATCCCGGCTCGGTCGCAGCGACATGGCAGCAGATCGGAC
>DATAIW010000007.1:0-3674 GCA_036262455.1 Candidatus Limnocylindrales bacterium
GGCATGCGGCCGGGCGAGGCGGCGACCGACGAGCTCGGCCTGCCGGCGACCGGTGGCGGACAGCGGCGACTCGGACTGACCCTGGAATCGGCGCTGGACGATCAGCTCCGACTCGCCGTGGCGGACGAGGACGAGCGTGGCGTCGAGGTCGGCGGGCATCGCGACGGCCGAGGATTCGCCGTCGGCGTCCGCCCGGCTCGGCGCGGGGCCGCCGCCGTCGACCGCGCGGCCGCCCGTCAGCGGTCCCGACCCAGCCGGATCGTCCACAGCTCGATCACCGAATCGTGGGCGCGGATCGATTCGGCCACCTCGGGCCCGACGTCATCGTCGAGGGCCAGGATCATCAGGGCGTCGGCTCGCGGTGCGCTCCGCCCGACGTGCATTGCGCTGATGTTCACGTCGGCCTCGCCGAGCGTCTGCCCGATCCGGCCGATCATCCCCGGGTGGTCGCGGTGGTGGGTGATCAGCATGACGTCGGTCGGCCCCATGTCGAGCCGGTAGTCGTCGAGCCGGGTGAGGCGCAGCTCGCCCCCGGCGACGGTCCCGGCGACCGTCGTCGTCCGGCCGCCGCTCTCACCGGACAGGCTGATCTGGGCGGCGTACGAGCCGGCGTCGGGGGTCTTCCGTTCCACCACCGTGATCCCGCGGGCCTTCGCCAGGGCAGCGGCATTGACGAGGTTCACCCGCTGGGTGGTGGATGTCTCGATCATCCCGCGGAGGACCGCCGCGGTCAGCGGCGACGCGTCGAAGGCCGCGAGCTCGCCGGCGATCTCGAGGGTGACGGTCCGGACGCCGCTCCTTGCGAACTGGGCGAAGAACCGGCCGAGCATCTCGGCGAGCGGCAGGTACGGCGCGATCGCGCGGGCGGTCTCGGGCGTGAGGAGCGGGGCGTTGACCGCGTAGCGGGCCGAACGCCCGGCGAGGACGTCGAGGACCTGGTCGGCAACCTCCTCGGCAACGAGGACCTGGGCCTCGGCGGTCGATGCGCCGAGATGCGGCGTGAGCAGGGTGTTCGGTGCGTCGAGGAGGGGTGAGCCCGTCGGCGGCTCGGTGTCGAAGACGTCCACTCCGGCCCCGCCCAGCTGCCCCTCCGCCAGGGCTTCCGCGACCGCGGCCTCGTCGAGGATCCCGCCGCGGGCGACGTTGAGCACGATCGCCCCGCGCTTCATCCGCGCGATCTGGTCCCGGCCGATCAGGCCGCGCGTCGTCCGCGTCAACGGGACGTGGACGGTGATCACGTCGGACCGTTCGATGAGCGCGTCGAACGAGACGAGCTCGACGCCGTGATGGGCCGCCTGCTCGGCCGTCACGAACGGGTCGGAGGCGAGGACCACCATCTCCATGGCGACGGCCCGGGCCGCGATGGCCTGGCCGATCTTGCCGAGGCCGACGATCCCGAGGGTCCGGCCGCGCAGCTCGAGCCCGGTGAACTGGGCGCGCTTCCATTCGCCGCGCCGGACCGACGCGTCCGCCGCGGCGACCTTGCGGGCGACCCCGTAGAGGAGGGCGAGGGTGTGCTCGGCCGCGGCGATCGTGTTGCCCGTCGGGGCGTTGACGACCGTGATGCCGGCCGCGGTCGCGGCGTCGAGATCGACATTGTCGACACCGACCCCTGCCCGGCCGATGACCTGGAGGCGATTGCCGGCCGCGGCGATGACCGCGGCGTCGACCTGGACCTGGCTGCGGACGACGAGCGCGTCGTAGCCGGGCAGGATCGCGCAGAGCTCGGCGGGGGAGATCCCCGGCCGCTCATCGACGTCGTGGACCGCCCGCAGCCGCTCGATGCCTTCGTGGGCGATCGGCTCGACGACGAGGATCCTCACGCGGGAACGGTGGCGCGGTCCGCCTGGCGCGCGTCCGGAGCCGCCGACGACCCCGTCTGGACGGCCAGAGCCGCGGCCTGGGCGGCGCCGACGGCCCGGCCCGGCTCGATCCGCCGGCCCTGCTCGACCGCGACCCGCTCCAGGACGGCGATGACGCCAAGGATCTCCTCGACCGTCACGGAGCCGAGGTGGCCGAGCCGGAAGATCTTGCCGGCCAGCTTGCCCTGCCCGCCGGCGAGGATGACGCCGTGGCTCTTGATCGCTCCGTTGAACGCCTTCCAGTCGTGGCCCTCGGGGAGCCTGGCGGCCGTCACCGTCTTCGATGCCGCCCGTGGATCCGCGAACAGCTCGAAGCCAAGCGCCGTGAGTCCGGCCCGCGCTGCCGCGGCGCACGCCTCATGACGGGCGAAGACGTGCTCCTTGCCCTCGGCGTGCATCAGGCGCAGGCCCTCGTCGACCTGGAAGACGACGCCGATGGCCGGCGTGAACGGAGTCTGGCCGGCCTGCGCCGACTCGCGGTGGGAGCGAACGTCGAGATAGAACCGCGGCATCGTCGCGGTCTCCGCGGCCGTCCAGCCGCGCTCCGACAGCGCGATCATCGCCAGGCCCGGCGCGGCCATCCACGCCTTCTGCGAGCCCGTCACCACGAGATCCACGCCCCACTCGTCCATCTCGAACGGAACAGCCCCGAGCGCGGAGACACTGTCGACGAGGATCAGGCTGTCGGGGGAGGCCTCGCGGACGGCGGCGGCGAGCTCCCGGATCGGGTTCATCACCCCGGTGGACGTCTCGTTGTGGGTCAGCAGGACCGCCCGGTAGCCGGGGTTCGCCCGGAGGGCCTCGCGGACGACCTGCGGATCGGCCGCCTGTCCCCAGTCGACCTCGATCTTCGTCAGCGCGGCGCCGTAGATCCCCGCGATCTTCGCGAACCGGTCCCCGAAGCTGCCGATCGAGACCCCGAGCACCCGGTCGCCCGGCGAGAGGGTGTTGACGATCGCGGCCTCGAGCCCGCCGGAACCGGCGCAGGTGAGGACGACGACGTCGTTGGTCGTCCCGAAGAACGGCTTCATCCCGTCGATCACCCGGCCGAGCATCGCCGCGAACTCCGGACCGCGGTGATTGATCATCTGGCGACCGCCGGCCTCGCGGACGGACGGTGGCAGCGACGTCGGGCCGGGGATCCTGAGGTTGGGTTCGAAGCGATCCACGGGGAGCCTCCTCGGGGCGCGGGTTGGCAAGGCGGGGTGCAGTCGATGACGGTCCCCCGATGGTCGCAGAAGCGCTCGGATCGCGCCAGTCGAGCCGGATCGTCACCCGACGACGTGGCCGATCTTGACCTCGTCACGAGACCGTCTGCTGGGCGGAGCCGTTCAGCGCGCCGGACTGGCGCTCGAGCTGGGTTCGCCGCGCCGACGAGCCGGCCTGACAACGGCCGGCCCGTTGATCGTCGGCGGGGCGACCGCCGGGGTTCATCTCGCCAAGAGGTTCGATCTGACAAAGGCCGTTACGATCACCTGCATCCGCTGGTTTCCGCCGCGCGTCGCAGGCGGACGCCACCGATCGTCCAAGTCCGCCCGACCAACGACCGCCCGATCAACGCACGAGGTGCCTCCGCTTGGATTTCCGCCACAGTCGCGTTTCGCCCGCCTACCCGCGCCTCAGGACCGCGCGCGGGCGGAGCCGGAGGCAGAAGGCGCTGCTCGCGATCCTCCTCGTCGGGCTCGTCGGCGGCGTCCTCGGCTCGGCGTCGATCGCGACCAACGCCTTCGGGGCCGGCCGCCTGTACGAGCGGTTCGTCGCCAAGGTCGATCGATTTCTCGCCGGCCCGCCGCCGCCGGACCGGATCACCGA
>DATAIW010000008.1:0-6419 GCA_036262455.1 Candidatus Limnocylindrales bacterium
GTCTGGTGTCGCGGCGGCCCGGAAAAGTGCCGAGTGTCCCGATTCGGCGAGGTGATGCTCGAGGAGCCGCTTCGGGCACTCGGGATCGCCCCAGACTTCGTCGCATCGAATGATTCCCTGCCTCCCGAGCGACTCACCTGCAATGGCCGAACGCATCGGCCGAGGCGGTATAGGGAGGCTCGCGATGCGCAGAACCCGTCCCATCCTCGTCGTGATCGCGCTGGCGATCGGAGCGCTCGGCGGTGCCCAGAGCGCATCCGCGCGGTCGTACGTCGACCCGACGACGTTGACGCCGCCGCTCAAGGCATTCCGGGTGTGCTGGCAGCTCGGGCCGGAGGTCCAGTGCGACACGAGCGGCGTCACCTCGTTCGAGAACCTCCCGACGGACATGTCGCCGTGTGGCCAGATCTACGAGACGTCGGTCGAGGACAGCAACTCGACGCGCTGGTATCGCGACGGCCTGATCGTGCGTCGGGCCGTGCAGGAGAGCGTGCGCGGCACGTGGTCCCTGTCCCCGACGGGCGACGGTCCGACGATCGACTTCATGCGGAACCTGAGCTGGGACGAGCTCTTCGCGGTCCCGGGCGATATCGACAGCGGCGTGGTCAGCGTCCGCGGGTCGGTGCTGCGCGTGCCCTCCCTCGGCTCCGATCTCCACGAGTCCGGGCTGACCGTCCCCGACGAGACGGATGAGATCCATCACGGCCTGATCTCGTACACCGATGAAGGGGCGGCGCGGCTCTGCGCCCTGCTCGTACCCTAGATCGCCGCACCGACGAGGAGCGCGACGGAGATGACCGCCCGGACCACGGCGGAGAACGCCAACGAGCTGCAGGCTGCGCTCGGAAGCGACGCCGCGTTCGAGGCGTGGTACCGGCGGTCTCTCCCTCGCGTCTTCAGCTATGTCCTCAGCCGTTGTGGCAACGATGTCACGCTGGCCGAGGAGCTGAGCCAGCAGACGTTCGTCGCTGCGATCGGGCAGCGGGCCCGGTTCGACGGTCGCTCCGATTCCGTCACGTGGCTGTGCGGCATCGCCCGGCACAAGCTCGCCGATCACTTCCGCGCGCTGGAGCGAGAGGAGCGTCGACGGATGCACCTCGAGGTCCGCCAGATCCAGCTGTCGGACAGCGATCTCCACGGGCCTGGGCTGGATGACCGGGCGGCGATCGGCGACGCGCTTCGCTCCCTGCCCGCGGCCCAGCGAGCGGTTCTCGCGTTCGTCGTGCTCGACGATCTGCCGGTCGCCGCCGCCGCCCGGCTGATGGGCAAGAGCACGGCGGCGACGCAATCGCTGCTCCACCGCGCCCGCGAGAGTTTCCGGCAGGCATATCTCGGGGAATCCGACGATGACTGACGACCGCGTCGACGCCCTGATCCGACGGCTCGACGTGCCGTCGAGCCCGCCCGCCGGCTTCGTCGATTCCGGCGCGACGGCGCTCCTTGCCCTCGCCCGCGCCACCCGTGCCCAGGACGCGAGCCGGATCGGTCGGCTCCGACGGGATCTCGGCAGCGCCTGGCAATCGATCGCGGCGACGATCCGGCCGAACGCGAGGGCCCGGTCGGGGATGGCTTGGGCGCTGCTCATCGTCACGCTGCTCCTGGCCGCCGCCCTGGTGGCGGTCCTCGCCGGATCCCACCGTCGGCTGCCGCCGCCCTTCGGCCTCGCCGGAAACGGCCGGATCGCGTTCATGGCCGACGGCCACGTCTTCACGTCCGCGCTCGACGGAGCTGATCGGCAGCAACTGACCTTCGGCGACGGGACAGAGCTCGCGCCGACGTTCTCGCCCGACGGCTCCCGGATCGCCTACCGCCAGTTCGGGCCGGACGAGCCAGCTGGGGATCCCCAGCTGGCCGACGTCGTGGTCGCCGATGCCGACGGCCGCCATCCCGTGGTCATCGACCATGCGGCCCGTGGATTGAGCAACATCTCCTGGTCACCGGACAGCCGGTTCGTCGCGTATTCCCGAGCCGCGCCGCCCGGCAACGATCGCGCGTTCGTGACGCCAGCAGGCGGATCGAGCCAGCCACACGATCTCGGTGCTTTCAGCGACGGCGCCTGGGGCCCGACCTGGGCGCCCGACGGCGAGCGGCTCGCGGTCGCCGCCGAGCGGGGCTTGTTCGTCGTGAACCGCGACGGCACCGATCCGCGCAAAGTCACCCACGGCTCCTATCTCGAGGTCGGCGAGAAGGGCGAGGCTGCGGAGTGGAGCCCCGACGGGCAGTCGATCGTGTTCTCGGCCGGGAATCCGGACGGGCCGACACAGGTCTATCTGGTCGGGCTCGACGGCGCACCCGAGCGACAGATCTCGGCCGACAACTGGTCGGCGAACGGAGGGACGTGGTCGCCTGACGGGTCGCGCATCGCCTACATGCGATCGGGCACCGGCACGGGACCGGTCGCGGTCATCACGGACGCGGCGGGACGCGAGATCCGCCAGCTGACGGGCGAATACGGCTGGTACCAGCCGACCTGGTCGCCGGACGGGAGCAGCCTGATCGTGACCGACGATCGGCCGGGAGCCGACAACGTCGCAGGCCCGGCGATCCGGGTCATCCTCGATGTCGCGGGCATCGCGGATCCGGTCGTGATCCCGGCAGCCGGCGTGACCCCGGACATGCTTCCGGACTGGGCGGCGAGCTGGCAGCGCATCGCTCTGCCCTGAGGGAACGTCAGCGAGACCCGCCGGATTGACAGCGCAACGGGACTCGATGATCCTCGGAGCGTCGCCGGCGGCGGCGCGCAGATCCCGTCACCTGCCGGGCCGTCGGGGGTCCACCGGCTCTTCGGAGGCCCATGGAGTTCGCGGTCCTCGGTCCACTCGACGTCCGGGATGCCGGCGCATCCGTCGCCATTCCGCCGGGTGGCGCCGGGGCGCTGCTGGCGCATCTCCTGATCCGCCCCAATCGGGTCATCTCGGCCGAGGAGCTGATCGACGCGATCTGGGGTGAGGACGCTCCTCGCACCGCTCGCAACGTCCTCCAGGCGCACGTCGCCCATCTCCGTCGCGTGCTCCGTGCCGGCGGACCCGGCGCTGCCGAACGGCTCGAGACGCGCGGGGCCGGGTATCGAATCCGGGTCGAAGCGGGTGAGTTCGATGCCGACGTCTTCGCCGCCGAGGTGACCGAGGTGCGGCGGCGCCAGCGGGCCAATCCGGTTGCCGCGGCGGATCTCCTCCGTCATGCGCTCGGGCTGTGGCGCGGCTCGGCGTTCGAGGACGTCGACATCCGGGCCGGATCCGACAGTGGAGTCATCGACCGGCTCGAGGACTTCCGCCTCGGTGCCCTCGAGACGCGGTCGGAGCTCGACCTCCGACTCGGCCGCGTCGCCGACGTCATCGGCGATCTCGAGCGGCTCGTCGCCGAGCATCCATTCCGGGAGCGCTTTCACGGCCTGTTGATGCTCGCCCTGTACCGAGCGGGCCGGCAGGCCGACGCCCTCGATGCGTATCACCGCGCGCGTGCCGTCCTCGACGAGGAGCTCGGCGTCGAGCCCGGGCCGGAGCTGCGCGCCCTCCAGCTGGCGATCCTGCGCCAGGACCGCGAGCTCATGGCGGATGACTCGCGGATCGGCGCGCTCGTCAACGGCGACGACGACGGGACCGGCGCCGACGAGGCGACCGATGGCCGTCCCCACGCGACCGCCGTCCCGAATAACCTGCCCGTCGAGCTGACGCCGTTCATCGGCCGCGACCGGGAGCTCGCCGGCCTGCTCGCGCTCCTCGGCGAGGAGCGGCTCGTGACCGTGACCGGCGTCGGGGGCACCGGGAAGACGCGCTTCGCCCGGCAGGCCGCCTCGCTCGCCCTCGACTCGTTCCCCGGCGGAGCCTGGTTCATCGATCTCGCCCCCGTCCCCGACGGCGACCGGATCCTGCCGACCCTTGCGGCGGCGGTCGGCGTTCCCGAGCAGGGCGGCCGGAGCCTGTTCGACACGGTCGTCGGAGCGGTCGGGCAGAGCCGGCTGCTCCTCGTGATCGACAACTGCGAGCACGTGATCGATGCGAGCGCCCGGCTGATCGACGGGATGCTCCGGGCGGTCCCGGGCCTGGTCGTCCTCGCCACCAGCCGCGAGCCGCTCCGGCTGTCGAGCGAGGTCCTCCTGCGACTCGTGCCGCTCCCGGTGTCGGCCGCCGACGGACTCCCGCGGGCCGAGCTCCTGGCAACGGACGCGGTCCGCTTGTTCCTCGATCGGGCCGGCCGGGTGCGCTCGATCGATCAGCTCAGCGACGCGGACGTGGCGACGATCGCCCAGATCTGCCGCCGCCTCGACGGCCTGCCGCTGGCGCTCGAGATGGCGGCGGCGCGGCTGCGGGTCCTGTCGCCGAGCGACATCCTCGACCGGCTCGAGGATCGATTCAGCCTCCTCACCGACGGCGGGCGGATCGCGGCGGAGCGGCACCAGACGATCCGGGCGACGCTCGACTGGAGCCACGACATGCTCGATGAGGCGGAACGGGCGACGCTCCGCCGGATGTCGTCGTTCGTGTCGGCGGTGCCGGCCGCGGCCGTCGAGGGGATCTGCGCGGGCGAGGGTGTCGGGGACGCCCTCGACTCAGCGATGCGCCTCGCCGACCGGTCGCTCGTCGTCGCCAATGTCGGCGCCGACGGCCGGACGCGGTTCGGGCTGCTCGACACGGTCCGCGACTACGGGCGCGTCCACCTGCGTGCGTCCGGCGAGGAGACCACGACGCTGCTCCGCCACGTCGGCTGGTGGACCTCGATCGCAGAGCGTGCCTACGCGCTGCGGTTCGCGGATCCGGACGGCCAGGCGGCCGAGCTGGAGGCGGTCCTCGGCGAGATCCGGGTCGCGCTCGATCGCGCCCACGCCCTCGCGCCCGCCGGCGAGACGCACCTGGCCGGCCTGCTCGGCTGGTTCTGGGCGGCGCACAGCCACCTGGTCGAGGGCCGGGTTCTCCTCGACCGGGCCCTGTCGGTCGACGGGGCGGACGAGGTCGATCGGGCGCGAGCCCTGGCCGCGCGCGGCTCGATCGCGTCCTTCCAGGGCGACGGGACGGCCGCGGACGATCTGGCGGCGGCGTTGGCGCTCTGGCGCGGGCGGGGCGACCGGGTCGAGGAGTGCGCGACACTCGACACCCGCGGCTGGGCCCGCTTCTTCTCGGGCGACGTCGATGGTGCGGGCAGCGACTTCGAGGCGGGGCTTCTCATCGCGACCGAGGTCGGCGATTCTGCCCTCGTCCGGCGGACGAGCGCCGGGCTCTGCCAGATCCTCGTCGCCCGGCACGACGTCGAGCGAGCCCGTCCGCTCGCGGAGGAGATCCTCCGGATCGCGAGCGACGACATCCGGACCGCCCACTTCGGCCACCACTTCCTGGCCGATTGCGACCTCATGAGCGCCGACTGCGTCCCGGCACGGGACGGCTACCGGCGCAGCCTCGTCCTCGCGGAGCGGATGCAGGACGGCCTCGAGGTGGCGCTCGAGATCGAGGGCGTCGGGATGGCGTCGGCCGGCTGTGGCGAGCCAGAGCTCGCGCTTCGGCTGGGCGGAGCGGCGGCGGCGATCCTCGAGCGGCTCGAGGTCGATGTCGACGTGCCGTTCTGGGCGGCGTTCGAGAAGCTCTGGTTCGGGCTCGCGCGGGAGGCCCTCGGTCCCGCGGCGGATGCCGCCTGGGACGCGGGTCGCACGATGTCGATGGCGGATGCCATCCGCGAAGCGCTGGCGGCGGCGCCCGTCCCCGCGTAATTCAGCACGATTCAGCGGGCGTCAGCGCGCATTCAGCAGTCCTCGCCATCGTGGTCCCCAGACGTCGCACCTGCGACCACGATGGAGGACAGGACATGGCCGATCAGGACCTGGTCACAGTCGCCGACCGCTGGCACCAGGACATCTATCTGCGCGGCCGGCTCGAGGCGGCGGACGAGATCTGCGCCCCGGACATGGTCGCCCACGGGACCGGCGTCGCCGCCGACGCCCCGACAGGACCGGCATTCGTCCGCGAGGACGCCGCCGGGCTCCGCGAGGCGTTCGACATCGAGTCGCTCACCAATGACGACGTCGTCATCGCGGGCGACCGGGTCGTCATCCGGTGGTCGATGCGCGGCCGGCACGTCGGGCCGTTCCTCGGCGTCGACGGCACCGGGCGACGGGTCGCCTTCACGGGCATCGACATCTTCCGGCTGGAGCGTGGCCGCATCGCCGAGTTCTGGGGCGAGTTCAACCTGCTCGATCTCGCCCAGCAGGTCGGCGCGCTGACCGCCGAGCTGACGACCGTCTAGCCGGCTCGTCCGGCCAACCCTGATCACCCTACAAGAGGAGCATTCCGATGAACCGCATCCTGCGCACCGTCATTCTCGTCGTCGCCCTGGCGGCCCTTGCGCCGTCCGTTGCGGCCGCCGCGTCGCCGTCGGCCTCGGGCACCTGGGACGATTGCAACTTCGCACCGATCGTCAGCACCGCCGGTCCG
>DATAIW010000009.1:0-4246 GCA_036262455.1 Candidatus Limnocylindrales bacterium
AGGCGGGCGTCGGGCGACAGCCCTTCGACGTCGATCGCCTCGACCGCCGCGAGGTGGGCTTTCTCGGCAGCAAGCTCGGCGAGGACCGCGTCGCGGGTGCCGTCGCCCAGCCGGTGGTCCTCGGTGTGGATGCCGAGGTACGTCCCGACGAGCGGGTTCTCGGCGACGATCCGCCGGAACCGGGCCTCGACGAGGTCGTAGAAGCGCTCATCGAGCGGGCCGGCGTCGGCAGTCGGCGCAGGGCGGGTCAGGACGACATCCTGCAGGGTTCCGGTCACGAAGTGTCTCCTGGGTCGCGGGCTCGTCGCGCGCCCGTCGCGCATCGTTCGGGCTGCCGCGGGCGGGGCGGCGTGTCGCCCGACGAAGGGCCCTGAGTGTCGCCCATTGCGGCCGATCGCGCCAGCCGGACGATCGGCCGGCGGTCCCGCGCTCGCGTCGCGAGGGGCTCCTCTTGCGACCGACATCGACGGGTTTCCAGCTCCACTGAACAGAATCGGGCTTCCCGGCGAGTGAGAACCCCGACGAGGGTGCCGGCGGCGACGGGTCAGCGGCGGCCGGCGACGCTCGGAACCGGTGCCGTCGAGCGCGCGGACCCGATCTCATCCAGCGCGGCGGCGACGACGCGGGCGATCCGATCGATGTCGTCGGCGGCGATGCCGCTGTTCGTGGCGGCCCGGATCTGGCCGTGCGGATAGGAGTCGAGGCGGACGCCGCGGGCCTCGGCCGCGGCGAGGAACGCCGATCGGTCCGCGGCGACACGGAACAGGACGAAGTTGGTCCGGACGCGGGCCGGGTCGAGCGGCTCGTCGGGCGGTTCGCCATTGCCCCCCGGCTGGGCGATGTCGCCCGGCGAGCAGACCCCCGGAATGCCCGCCACCAGCTCCGCCAGGCGACGCGCGTTGGCGTGGTCGTCGGCGAGTCGCGCGATCATCCCCGCGTCGCCGTCCCGGAGCGCGACGAGACCGGCCGCCGCGAGGACGCCCGCCTGGCGCATCCCGCCACCGAGCAGCTTGCGGGCGCGGCGGGCCCGGCCGACGAAGGACGACGAGCCGACGACGACCGAGCCGGCCGGGCAGGACAGCCCCTTCGACAGGCAGAACGTGACCGAGTCCGCGGGCGCAGCGAGCTCCGCCGCGCTGACCCCGAGGGCGACGACCGCGTTGAAGAACCGCGCCCCATCGATATGGAGCGGCACGCCCCGCTCGCGGGCGACCGCCGCGATCATTTCCGTGTCCGCGATCGAGATCGGCTGGTTGCCCGAGTGACTGTGGGCGTTCTCGATCGCGACGAGCGCAGTCGTCGGTTCGTGCGGGTCCGACGGGTCGCGGAAGGCGGCGGCCACCGCATCGGGATCCAGGGTTCCATCGGGCCGGTCGCGCAGTTGGAGCACGCTCGCCCCGACGACCACGGCGTGGCCGGCGGCCTCGTCGCGGACGATGTGGCTCTGGGCGCCGGCGATGACCTCGCCACCGCGCGGCACGTGGGCCATCAGCGAGACGAGGTTGCCCATCGTCCCCGACGAGACGAAGAGCCCCGCCTCCTTGCCCAGCAGCTCGGCCGCCCGTTCCTCGAGGGCGTTGACGGTCGGATCTTCGCCCCAGACGTCGTCGCCGACCTCGGCCGCGGCCATCGCCCGGCGCATCTCGGCGGTCGGCTGGGTGACGGTGTCGGAGCGGAGGTCGAGCACGGACATGGGCCGCGAGTATAGGCGCGAGCATGTCGGCTTCGGCACGCCAGGAACACGCCGGGAACCCGACGAAGGCGCGCGTTGTAGGGTGAGATGGTGACGGAGCGGCGCGGCGACCAGGGCTTTTCGATGGCGCCGCAACGGCTCGGGGAGACCGGCGGTGGACCGCGCCGATCGCGGTTGCGCGGCATCGGGCTCGCGGCGATCCTCGTATCGGCCGCCGCAATCGTCACGATCGCCTGGATCGGGCCGCGGTTGACGGATCGACCGAGCTTCGAGATCTCGTTCTTCGCGACGCCCGTGCCATCGGTCACGCCGTCGCCCACGCCCACGGTCGGACCGGTCCTTGGCGATTCCCTCGCCACCCCGTTGCCCGCGATCACGCGGCCCGACGGCCCGCTCCCGACCGGGCGGATCGCGATCCAGACCGACGCATTCCGCGTCCTCGATCTCGCAACCGGCGCGGTCGTGACCGGTCCCCGCGCCATCTACGGCAGGGACGCCCTCTTCCGGGCGCCGACCGGTGATGGCTGGACGTGCATCTGCTTCGACGACGGCGAGCTCACGGGTGCCACGGGCCGGGCGATGGACCTGGTCGAGATCGGGCCGACCGGGGAATTGACCCGTTCCACCACCATCGCGACCTTCAAGATGACGACGTCGACCTTCACTGGCCAGGCCGATCTGGCGACCGACGTCGACATCTTCGACGGCCGCCACCGGGGCCTCCTCGCAATCGCGACCCACGACGGCAAGCTGTGGCGGTTCGCAGTCGCACCGCTCGATGTCGACGGTCGGCAACTCGGAGCATCGGTCGACCTGGGCAACGCGATCGGGCCGGCCGCCGAGCCGTCGCCGAACACGCTGCCGACGCCCGGCCCGCAGGATCTCTACCTCGATGGTCCCCACGTCCGGGTCGCCCCGGGCGGCCACGTCGCCTTCGTCTGGGGTGTTCTCCAGCAATCCGGGACCGATGGACTTCCGATCAGCACGATCCATGCCTGGCGCGTGGCGCTCGGCGCTGACGGTTCGATCGGCGAGGTGACCGAGGCGCCCGGGTTGCTCAGCCTGCCGCTCTTCTGCAGCACCATCGGGTTCGCCTCCTCCGACCGCCTGGCGTGGCTCTGTCCGATCTTCGATCCGGTGTCCGGCTCCAACGGGGGCTGGAAGCTCGGGACCGTGGATCTCGACGGTCGGGCCGCCGGCCAGACCGAGCTCACCGTCGGAAGCGAGTCGTACTTCGAGCCGCTCTTCGACCGGGCGAATGGCCAGATCTACGTGTGGGATCCGGGCCAGCTGTCGATCGCCCGGATCGACGCCTACACGCTGGTGGTCGAGAGGGCCACCTTCGAACCGCTCGTCCAATCGTCGAGCGGCCTCCCGCCCGGTGGCGGGTCCGCGCCTGTCGACTGGCACCACGGTAACTCGGCCATCCTGTACAGCTCCGGCCTGCTGGCGGGCGCGGCCGATGGCGGACGCCTGTATGCCGTCGGACTGGATCCGGCTTCGACGGTCGACTCCGGCGCCCAGCCGAGCCGCGGGATCTTCGTGATCGATCGGGCCACCCTGGCCCTGGTCGATCGGTGGGCGCCGGCGACCGAGTATGTCGCAGTGACCGCGCTGCCCGGTGGCCTCGTTGCCGCCGCCGGAATACCCGGGGTCAAGGAGGACGGCCACTTCGCCCCGTGGGAGGCATCGCTGACCATTCACGATGCGGCGGACGGTCGAATCCTCGTCCGGTTCGGCCAGCTGGGCAACGACCTCCCGCCGATCGTCGTCGATCGCTGAGCCCGGACGGCCGAGCCGCCCGGGCTCGCACGACAAGCGACAACGGTGGATTCCTCTGATATCCTCCGACCTCGCCGCACTGGACCCGTGGTGTAGCGGCCCAACATGCCAGCCTGTCACGCTGGAGATCGCCGGTTCGAATCCGGTCGGGTCCGCCATTCTTCGCATGCACCCACGCCCCGTCCGCCCGCCCGGACGGGGCGTCTCTCTGCCCGGTAGGCGCTTCGTGGCATCATCGGGCCGGTGAGACGTCTCCCCGTCGTCGTCGTGGCCGGCCTCGTCGTCGTCGCCGCCGTGGTGTCCGCGCTCGGGTTCTGGACGGCACCTGCGCCATCCGGCTCGCCCGCTCCGAGCACGATCGCTCGCGCGTCGTCGTCGCCGCCTCCGCGCGGGTCTGCGCGGCCGACCGCCTCCAGCGCCTCGACCCCGTCGGCCAGCCTGCCGCCGGTCGACTCGCCCCTCGCCGACGTCCCGATCGTGCCCGTCGCCCAGTACCGGACGACCGCGGAGAAGGTCACCCGCGCCGAAGTCCAGGCGGCGTTCGACGGCAATGGCACGACCTGGAACGGCCTCGAGCTCGTCGAGAGCGAGGCCCCCGCGATCCTGGCCGGCCTCGGCCTCCAGGGACCCGGCGGGATCGACCGTCTCTTCCTCGTTCCCGACGCCGCGACCGTGATGCGGGATCTCGCGAAGAACCGCAAGCGCCTCGCGATCCTCCGGGCCGACGCCGTCGGACCGGGCGTCCGGGCCCTCGGCTGGGGCGGCCACACC
>DATAIW010000010.1:0-11562 GCA_036262455.1 Candidatus Limnocylindrales bacterium
CTCCAGCGGCTCGAGTATCGCGGCTACGACTCGGCCGGCATCGCCCTCGTCGACGAGGACGGCGACCTGTTCGTCGAGAAGAAGGCCGGCAAGCTCGCGAACCTCCAGACCGCCATCGCCGACCGGACGCCCCATGCCGCGATCGGCCTGGCCCACACCCGCTGGGCGACGCACGGCCGGCCGAACGACCTCAATGCCCATCCCCACCAGGACTGCACCGGCGACATCACGGTCATCCACAACGGGATCATCGAGAACTTCAGCGAGCTCCGTGACGGCCTCGAGGCGCGCGGCCACACCCTGACCTCCGAGACGGACACCGAGGCGATTGCCCACCTCGTCGTGGAGGCCTACGAGGGCGACCTGGCCGATGCCGTCCGGGCGACCCTCCGCCAGCTCGATGGCGCCTACGCCCTCGTTGTCATGCACCGCCGCGAGATCAGTCGGCTGGTCGGAGCCCGCCAGGACGTGCCCCTCGTCGTCGGGCGGCACGGCGAGGAGAGCTTCATCGCGAGCGACGTCGCGGCGATCCTCGCCCACACGAACCGGATCATCTTCCTCGAGGAGGGCGACGTCGCCGATGTCCGCCCGACCGGGGTCGTCATCACCGACGTCGCGGGCGTGGTCCAGGAACGGTCCGAGACGGTCGTCGACTGGACGCCGGAAGCGGCCGAGAAGGGCGGCTTCGACCATTTCATGCTCAAGGAGATCCACGAGCAGCCCGAGGCCCTCCGCCAATGCATCGCCGGCCGGGTGACCCGCGACGGCCGCATCCGGGTCGCCGAGATCGACGGCCTGGCCGAGCAGATCCGGGCGGTCACCCGGGTCGAGCTCGTCGCCTGCGGCAGCGCCTACTACGCGGCGCTCGTCGGCGCGGCGGCGATCGAGGAGTGGACCGGGATCCCCGCCCGGGCGACCGTCGGCTCCGAGTTCCGCTACAGCCCACCGCCGCTCGACGCGAGAACGCTCGTCATCGCGGTCACCCAGTCCGGCGAGACCGCCGACACGATCGCCCCGACCCGTCATGCCCGCGAGCGCGGCTGCCCGATTGTCGCGGTGACGAACACCGTCGGCTCGGCGATCACCCGCGAGGCCGATGCGGTCGTCTTCCTCCATGCCGGGCCGGAGATCGCGGTCGCGGCGTCGAAGACCTTCACGACCCAGGTCACGACGCTCGTCATGGTCGCCGCGGCGATCGCCCGCATCCGGGGCGCGCTCACCGAAGACGCGGAGCGGGCGCTCGCGGACGCGCTCCACGCCCTGCCGTCGGCGGCCCAGCGAACGATCGAAGCGAACGAGCCGGGCGCCGCCGCGATCGCTCGTCGCTACGTGAACTCACGCGGCTTCATGTTCGTCGGCCGAGGTTACGCGATGCCGACCGCGCTCGAGGGCGCCCTCAAGCTCAAGGAGGTCAGCTATGTCCATGCCGAGGGCTACGCGGCAGGAGAGCTCAAGCACGGCCCGATCTCGCTGCTCGACGCGGAGTACCCACTCGTCGCGGTGGCGACCCGCTCGCGGGTCTACGACAAGCTGATCAGCAATGTCATGGAGGGCCGCGCCCGCGACGCCCGCGTCCTCGCGGTCGCGACCGAGGGCGACGAGCAGATCGGGCGCTACGCCGACGACGTCTGGTACGTCCCCGACACCCACGAGGTGCTGAGCCCGGTCATCGGGATCATCCCGCTCCAGCTGTTCGCCTACCACGTGGCCGTCGCCCGCGGCACCGATGTCGACCAGCCGCGGAACCTCGCCAAGTCGGTCACGGTCGAGTAGGTCGCCGAACGTCGTGAGCCGGCAACCTCCCCGTCCGCCAGACACGGGGCCCCCGGAGGTCGCAGGGGGAGCTCCGCGACCCCATGCGCCCGACGGCGGCCGAGCTCCGCGAGGCCAACCGCCCGACGGCACCTCGGAGCTCGGGATCGACATCATCAAGGTCGAGCGGATCCGGGCGTCGATCGCGCGGTTCGGGGAGCGCTTCGCCAAGCGGGTCCTGACGACCAACGAGCAACGCTACGTCCGGATGCGGCCCGAGACGTTCGCCGGCCGCTGGGCGGCGAAGGAAGCCGTGTCGAAGGTCCTCGGCCTCGGGGTCCGGGGGATCGGCTGGCGTGACATCGAGGTCGAGCGGCTGCCGACCGGCCAACCGGCGATCCGCCTGCACGGACGGGCGGCGGCGCGGGCCGAGCAGCTCGGGATGGACCGGATCGCGGTCTCGATCACGCATGAATCGGACTACGCCGTGGCGATCGCGTTCGGTGTCCGGACCACCGCCGGGCGCTACGTCTTCCCGCTCGACATCGACGAGCGCCTCGACGATCGTGAGCGGCGCCTGCTCGCCAGGATGGAGCGCCTGCGCGAGCTTCACGCGGCCAATGCGGCACTGGAGGAAGGGGCGTCCATGGCCGCAATCGAAGGCGTCGAGACGTGACCGGGCGCGGCCGGCTCGGGTTCACTCGCCACGACGCCCGGCCGGATCCCGCTCCGGAGTCGATCGCGCCGCCCGTCGACGGCGCCGAGATCCTCGATGACGCGATCGCGTCGGCGCTCCTGCCGGTCCGCGACAAGCGGGGGCACAAGGGTGCGTTCGGGAAGCTGCTCGTGATCGCCGGCTCGCTCGACTACGCCGGCGCCGCCCTCCTCGTCTGTCGCGCCGCGGGACGGGCCGGCGCCGGGCTCGTCACCCTGGCGGTCCCGGAATCGCTGCAGCCGCTCTTCGCGGCCAAGGTCATCGAGGCCACGACGATGGGCCTCCCGGAGGACGACGTCGAGGAGATCGACCCGGAGGCTTCGATGGCCCGGATCCTCGACCACGACCACGATGCCATCGTGATCGGACCCGGGCTCCGACCCGGCCTCGCGACCGCCGAGCTCGTCCGGATGCTCCTCACCACGGCCGGTGACGCCGGTGCCGCGCCGATCCTCCTCGACGCCGAGGCGCTGCGCTCCCTCGCCACCCTCGAGCGCTGGTGGGAGGGTGATCGCCGGCCGAGCGTCCTCACCCCGCACGCCGGGGAGTTCGCTCGTCTCCGGGCCGGCAGCGGCCGCGATCCCGACGACGACGGCGACCTCGCCTCGGACGATGCTGCGCGAGCGACCGCGGCCGGCGATGCCGCGGCGACCTGGCGCCAGGTCGTCGTGCTGAAGGGGGCGAAGACCGTGATCGCCGCCCCGGACGGACGGGTCTCCGTTGCCCCGTTCGAGAACCCGGCCCTGGCGTCCGGGGGCACCGGCGACGTCCTGGCGGGCACGATCGGCTCGCTCCTGGCCCAGCATGTCCCGCCATACGATGCGGCGCGGCTCGGGGTCTACCTCCACGGCCTTGCAGGGGACACCGTTCGCGAGCGGCTCGGTGACGCGGGCCTTCTCGCGTCGGACCTGCCGGACCCGATCGCCCTCGCCCGCAAGCGGCTCGCCGGCGTCGCCGAGCGACGGAAGGCCGGTGGGCGCCTCGGCTTCGGCGTGCGGCCACCCGGATCCGGCGGCTCGCGCCAGCCCGACGCCCCGGACGTCGCCGACCCGGAGCCGAGCGGCGGCTCCGCCTGACCGTGACCAGCCAGCCGACCCGTCCGACCGCGTCGATCGAGGAGCGGCTGGCCCGGGCCGGGCTTCCGCCGCTCGGGCGGACGGCCTGGATCGAGGTCGACACGGCGGCCCTCGCCGCGAACCTCCAGGTGCTGCGGGCGATGGCCGGCGACGTTGCCGTCCTGCCGGTGGTCAAGGCCGATGCCTACGGCCACGGCATGGTGCCGGTCGCCCGGACGCTTGCCGCCGCCGGCGCCGACGGCCTGTGCGTCGCGACCCTCGACGAGGCGATCATCCTCGATGACGCGGGGGTCGCGGTTCCGCTTCTCGTGCTCTTTCCGATCCCGTCGAGCGGCGTCGTGGAGGCCGCGCGGCGGGGGATCGGGCTCGCCGGCGGAGCGGCGAGCGCCCTCGACGAAATGCTTTCGGCAGCGGTTGCGGCGGGCATGGCGGACCGCCTGTCGATCGAGCTCGAGATCGAGACCGGGCTCGGGCGCGGCGGCGTCCTGCCGGAGGCCGCGGTCGACGCCGCCCGGCGGATCCTTGCCAGCGGGGCCACGGTCACCGGCGTCTGGTCGCACCTGCAGGAGGCGGAGGTCGCCGACCTGACGACGAAGCAGATCGCCCGGTTCGATGAGGCGCTCGCCCGCCTGGCTGCCGCCGGGATCATCATCCCGCGGCGTCACCTCGCCGCGAGCGCCGGGATCCTGCTCGGCACGGTTCCCCGCTACGACGCTGTCCGGCCCGGTCTCGCGATCTACGGGTTGATCCCCGACGAGCTCGCCGCGGCCGGCATCGGGCTCGACGACCTCCTGCTCGCGGCCCGCGAGCTGAGACCCATCCTCTCGCTCCATGCCCGGCCGGTCCGCGTCACGGACCTGCCGACCGGACACGGCGTCTCCTACGGCCCGACGTGGCGGGCGCCCCGCCCCAGCCGGATCGCGACCCTGCCGCTCGGCTATGGCGACGGCTGGCCGCGGTCGCTCTCGAACCGGGCGGAAGTGCTCGTCCGCGGCGTCCGGGTCCCGATGGTCGGCAACGTCGCGATGGACGCCGCGATGATCGATGTCAGCGGTGTTCCGGGTCGCCCTGTCGACATCGACGACGAGGTCGTCCTGATCGGCCGCCAGGGCGACGCCGAGATCCGCGTGGCCGATGTGGCGCGATGGCGCACCACGAACTCCTGGGAGGTCGTGACCGCGATGTCTGCCCGCCTGACCCGGGTGTACGATGCGGCGGCCGGTCTGACCGGATCGCGCCCGCTTGCCCAGCTGGAGAACCCTTGGCCCGGATCGAGCTCTGGAACGGCGACATCTGCGACCTCGAGGTCGACGCGATCGTGAACGCCGCCAACCTGTCTCTGTGGATGTCAACCGGGGTTTCCGGCGAGATCAAGCGCGCCGGCGGTGACGCGATCGAATTCGCCGCCGTCCGCCAGGCGCCCGTTTCCCTTGGCGAGGCGATCGTGACCCCGGCCGGCCGGCTTGCCGCCAAGGTGATCATCCATGCCGTGTCGCTCGATCGCGACCGCCGGACGAGCGGCGAGGCCATCGACCGCGCGGTTCGCAGCGCGATGGCTCGGGCCCGTGAGCTGCGCGTCGCGAGCATGGCCTTCCCGGCGATGGGTACCGGCGTCGGGGGCTTTCCGCTCGATGAGGCGGCCAGGGTGACGGTCCGCGCCGTTCGCACCGAACTGGCGCGATCGCCGCTCATCGACCACGTGACCTTCGCGATGCGGGGTGCCACGGCATACCAGGCGTTCGAGCTCGCGCTCGCGGAAGGCGGCATCGACGACTCGAGACCGGCGGCTGCCGAACCGGCGGCGGCGGACCCGACGCCGGCCGAAGGCCACCAGGTCGACGGAGCGGTGCACGCATGAGCATGCCCTACGAGCGGAGCGAGGAGCAGCGCGACGAGCTGGTCGAGCGCGTTGCCCGCGAGATCCAGCTCCGCGGGCTGACCGGTCCCGCCGTCCATTTCCTCGAGGCCAGCCGGCCGTATCGACCCCTCGGGGCGAACGCGATGTTGTTCTTCGACCCGGTCCTGCGCGGCCTCTTCGGCGGCGATGACGCGTCGGCGTCGGAGATCCTCGCCGACGACACCGGGATCGAGCTGCTCATCGCCCGGCTGGAAGAAATCGACGAAGAGATCACCTGGGACGCATAGTCGGCTGACCGGCGCGCCCTGTCCGCGGCAGAGCCCCGGCCCCGCACCGGAGGTCCCTCGCCGTGTGCGCACTGTGCGGGCACTGCGACGAACGAGGGAACGCCCGGCCGTTGTTCTGCCCGCCCGTTGCGCAATCCGACCAAGGAGCCCGTGATCTCGCGCGATCGACGATGCCTCCTTCGCCGCAGCGCTCACCGGGCATGCACATAGCGAACGGCGCGCCTGTGCAGCGAAAGGGGCCGAGCTCCTGCGGGGCCATCGGCCCGAGGTAGCATGGTCGGGTGAGCTCCGAACCCCTCGCCTTCCTCGCCCTCGACCTCGGGGCTGCGACCTCGTCCGCGGCGTTGATCGGCCGGCTCGCCCGTCGCTGGCGGCTGATCGGGTCGCTCTCGATGCCGTCGTCGAGCAGCGTCGATGCCCTCATCGTCGAGCTGATCCGACGACTCGTTGCCGCCGATCCGGCACTCGCCGTGTCGATCGGCCTGGCGGACGATGACGGCACGATCGACGCCGTCCGCCTGGGGGCCGAGCTCCCGCGCCTCGTGGCCCGCAGCGCTCCGGCCCGGACGATGCTCGTATGCGCGGTCTCCGACCGGGCCCTCGCCCCGCTCGCCGCGGCCGCCCGCCGGACCGGCTGGCGGACGCTCGAGACGGCCCTCGATACTGTCGAGCCCCTCGAGCTGACCTCGCGCCTGCTCGATCCGGCGGTCGACGTCCTGCTCGTCGGAGCGGGCGATCCTCCAGGCGCGGACGAGCGGCGACGACTCGACGAGCTGGCGGCGATCGTCGCCGGGGCTGTTGCTCGCCGGCCGGACCTGTCCGTCGTCCTCGCCGGGGCGATGGCCGATCACCTGCAGCGCATCGAGTCGTCCACCGGCGATCGCAGCGGCGAGCTCCTGCTCGCTCCGGCCGCCGCGGCCGGCCATCCAGCGGGATCGGCGCTGCGCCAGCTCCTCGACGAGATCCGCGGTGGTCCGGATGATCCACGCCGCGCGGCCGGCCGGGCCGTGGGCGCCCTCGCCGACGTCCTCGACCGGCGGGTCGAGCTGATCGAGATCGGCTACGACGGCGGCCTCCGGGCGACAGCCAGCCCCGGCATCGGGGGCAATGACGCGGTCACGACCGTATCGATCGTGGCCGATGCGTGTCTCGTCCCGCCCGAGTCGACCGACGAAACGGTCGATCGCGTCCTCGCCTGGTCGACGATGTCACTCGATCGCCATCGGTTGCGCGACCGTCTCCGCGAGCTGCGGCTCTGGCCGTGGTCCGGGATCGCCGGAGAAGGCGCTCGACTCCGGCTGGCCGCGGCCCGCGCGGCGATGACGATCCTCGTCGATGCGACGCCCGAGCAATCGGCCCTGCCGGCACCGGACCTCGTCGTCGTCTCCGGGGGTGCGTTTGCGGTCGCTCCCGGCCCGGCGGTCGCCCTCGCCGTCGCGGACGTGCTCCGTCGACCCGGCGCGGTCGCCCTCGCCCAGGACCATGCCCGGTTGCTGGGCACGATCGGGGTCATCCCCGACGCGACCGAGCGACGCCAGGCCCTGCTCGATCTCGTCGACGACCTGCTCACGCCTCTCGGCAGCGTCGTGATCCCGGGCGGCATCCGGGCGGGTGCCAGTGCCGGCCGGATGACCGTCCACGCCGGCACCGGATCGAGCGACACCGACCTCGTGCCGGGCGGGCTGGAGGTCGTCGACCTGGCCCCGGGCGAGGTCGCGACGGCCGAGTTCCAGTTCCGCGATGCCGTCCGCCTCGGGACCCGCGGCCGGCGGTTCGCGGTCGATGTCTCCGGCGGGTTGGGCGGGCTGCTCGTCGACCTCCGTGACGTTCCGCTCCGCCTGCCCGAACGGATGGATCGCCGCCGCGAGCTGCTCGAGGCGTGGCAGGAATCGCTGTGGCTGACGCGCGACCGATGACGAGCACGCGCGTCCGGCCCGCGCGGCCCGGAGCCGCAGCCACCTCGCCGTCGCTTGCGACCGGCGACCTGCGGGGCCTGGACCTCGTTGCCTGTCGCCCGGTCCTGGTCGGTCCGACCGAGATCCTCTTCCGCCTCGCTCCCGGTGACCGGGCGCTCGTTGCCCCGGGCGACGCGATCGTGGCCGGGACCGCGATCGCCGAACGGCTCCGGGACGCCCGGGCGGTCGAGCTCGCCCCTTCGGCGACGAGCGACGGCGCCCGGGCCGGCGACCGCTGGATGACGGCAGGCCAGACCGGGGTCCGGCTCCGGCGCGGTTCCGGTGCCGAGGCGGGCGAGCTCCTCTACGAGCACGGCGGCCACTGGGTGCTCGCCGCCGGCGAGCACGCCGAGGCGGTCGACTGCCCCCTCGCCGGGGTCGTCCGCGACGTCCGGCCGGGCATCGGTATCCGCGTCCGGGCCCAGGGCCGGGCCCTGCTCGGCGTCGAGGCCCTGGGTGATCCGACGTTCGGCCTCCTGTCGCTTGGCAGCGAGCGGGGCGATCAGCGCCACGGCCGGCTGCGCTCGACATCGCTCGACGTCGGGCTGGCCGGAACGATCCTCGTCATCGGCTCGCGGGTGGACGCCGAGGCGCTGACGCGAGCCCGTGCGATGGGTGTCCGAGGCGTGATCGTGAGCGGCCTCGCGGGCAAGGAACGGCGTGACTTCCTCGCGTCGGAGTCGCGCCAGCGGGCCGCCCTCCACCGGCTCCCGCCGTTCGCGGTCCTCGTCCTCGACGGCGCGATCCGCCGCCCGATCGCGGGGCCGGTCGCGGCCGTCCTGGAAGCCCTGTCGGGCAAGACCGTCGCGATCACCATCGATCCGCCGGCGCTGGTCTTCGACGAGCCGGCGCTCTCGGTCGCCGCGCCGCCGGCCGATCACGTCCGCGTCCGCGCCGGGGAGCACGCCGGCGAGGAGGGCCGGTGGGCCGGTCTGGCCGGCGTCCGGCGGTTCGCCGGCGGCTCCTTCCTCGAGGCCGGTTGGGTCGTGCTCGGTGACGATCCGCCCGTCTCGATCCCGATCGCAGATCTCGAGCGGTTCGCCTGACGATGGCGATGCCGGCTCGCCGGCGGGACGACTGACATGCCCGCCGCCGCCGAACTCCGGGTCCGCGTCCGGACGGCGTCTGCCGGGGAGACGATCGCCCTCGGCGAGCGCCTCGGTCGGGCGTCGGCGCCCGGCGATCTCGTCTGCCTGTGGGGCGATCTCGGGGCGGGCAAGACCCAGCTCGCCAAGGGGATCGCCCGCGGGCTCGGGATCGCCGACACGGTCAATTCGCCGACCTTCATCCTCATGAACGAGTACGGCGGGCGCCTGCCGCTCTTCCACGTCGACCTCTACCGCCTGGCGAACGCGGCCGACGCCCTCGCCGGTGGCGTGGTCGACGACCGCCAGATCGACGGCGTCACGGTCGTCGAGTGGCCGGACCGGATGGGCGACGTCCTGCCGGCCGGCCGCCTCGACGTCCGGATCGAGGGCAGCGGCGACGAGGTCCGCGAGATCGAGGTGGCCACGACCGATCAGCGCTACGCCCGACTCGTCGAGGCGGCCCGATGAACGGGGCAGGGGAGGATGGCCGCCGCGCGGGTGGCGGGGTCGCCGACGGCCGGCGGTCGTGGCTGCTGGCGATCGACACGGCCACGAGCCGGGTCGTCGTCGCGGCGGCGGCGCTCGACGGGACGCCGCTCGGCGTCTCGACCTGGGAGGCGGGTCGGACCCACGGCGCGCAGCTCCTGCCGGCGATCGGGCGGCTGACCGGCGAAGCGAACCTGCGTCGCGCGCGGATCCGCGGCGTGATCGTCGGGACGGGACCCGGCGCGTTCACCGGGTTGCGGGTCGGGATCGCGACCGCCAAGGCCCTCGCCCACGAGCTCGCCGTCCCGATCGTCGGCGTGTCGACCGGCGCGGCCCTCCTCGAGGCCAGTGGAGCCGGCGAGCGCGGAGTGCTCCTGCTGCCGGCCGGCCCGAACGATCGCCTGGTCGTCCGGTCCGGGACGGCCGCCGTGCTCCTTCCGGGCGGCTCCGAGCTCGACGTCGACCCGGGCGACATCCTCGTCGCCGTCGACCTCGACGATCGGGCGCCGGCCGACGCCGTGGCCCGCGGTGAGGCGGCCCGGGCCGGCTTCCCGGCGGCCATGGTCCGGCTCGGTGCCGCGCGGCTCGCGGCCGGCGATGTCGACGACCTTGCCCGGCTCGTTCCCGACTATGTCAGCCTGCCGCGCGGGGTGGAACGCGAGAGCGGGGAGGTCGCATGGTCGCGCGACCGCCCGTGAAGCTCACGATCGAGGCGATGCGGCTCGAGGACCTCAGCGAGGTCCAGCGGATCGAGCAGGCCAGCTTCACGACGCCGTGGCCCGAGAACGCCTATCGCAGCGAGCTGATGACCAACCGCCTGGCGTCATATCTCGTCGCTCGCGTCGGCGGCCGGATCGTCGCCTACGGTGGAATGTGGCTGATGGTCGACGAGGCCCACATCACGACCTTCGCCGTCCACCCGGCGTGGCGCCGCCAGCGGATCGGGGAGCGGTTGCTCCTCGCGTTCCTCGATCTCGCCCGCGATCGCCACGCCCGGGAGGCCACCCTGGAGGTCCGGCTGTCGAACCTGGCCGCCCGGCGGCTCTACGAGAAGTACGGCTTCCGCCCGGTCGGCCTGCGGCCGCGCTACTACAGCGACAACAACGAGGACGCCCTGATCATGACGACCGAGTCGTTCGGCGATCCGGCTCTCGAGGCGCGGCTCGTCCGGCTGCGGGCCGCCATCGATGACGGCCCGGCACCGACGGGACCGTTCGAGCCGGATCCCGACCCGGACCTGCGCCAGCGTCGCGACGAGCCGCCGGGCGAGGCCGATCGGTGACGGGTGGTGCGCCCTCGCCGGGTTCGCTCCTTCTGTCGGTCGAGTCGTCGTGCGACGAGACCGGGATCGCCGTGATCGACGGCGGCCGCCGGATCCTGTCCAACGTCGTCGCCAGCCAGACCGCGCTCCACGCCGCGAGCGGCGGGATCGTGCCCGAGGTCGCGGCGCGCGCCCACCTCCGCTGGATCGTGCCCGTCCTCGACCAGGCGCTCGTTGATGCGGGCGTGACGGTCGACGACGTGGACGCGGTCGCCGTCACCCATGGCCCGGGTCTCGCCGGCTCGCTCCTCGTCGGGATCAACTTCGCCAAGACGATCGCCTGGGTCCACGACAAGCCGCTCGTCGGGGTCAACCACCTCGAGGGCCACCTGTACGCCGCGTGGTTGACCGACCCCGGCGAGGACGAGCGCGAGGAGCCGCGGTTCCCGCTCGTCGCCCTCATCGTGTCGGGCGGTCACACGTTCCTCGTCGAGATGCGCGACCACCTGACCTACCGATTGCTCGGCCAGACGGTCGATGACGCCGCCGGCGAGGCGTTCGACAAGGTCGGCCGGCTGCTCGGCCTGCCGTATCCCGGCGGGCCCGCGGTCTCACGAGCGGCCGAGCGGGCCGTGAGACACGACGCCGTGTTTCCACGGGCCTGGCTCGGCCAGACGTACGACTTCAGCTTCAGCGGCCTCAAGACCGCCGCCCGCCGGACGATCGACGAAGCCCGGGCGGGCGAGGGGCTGCCGACCGGCAAGGCCGCCGCGTCGGAACCGGACGCGCGGCTGTCGGAGGCCGCCGTTGCCGAGCTGTCGTGGGGATTCCAGGACGCCGTCGTCGACGTCCTCGTGACCAAGGCGATCCGGGCGGCCGAGGAGACTGGTGCCCGCTCGATCGTGCTCGGCGGAGGGGTCGCCTCCAACGCCGCGCTGCGGGCACGCCTGGCCGAGGAGGCGGAGTCGCGCGGCTTGCCGCTGATCGTGCCCCGCCCGGCGCTCTGCACCGATAACGGGGCGATGATCGGGGCGGCCGGGGCGCGGCGGTTCGCGGCGGGCGAGCGGGCCGACCTGTCCCTCGA
>DATAIW010000011.1:0-11149 GCA_036262455.1 Candidatus Limnocylindrales bacterium
ATGTCTGGTCGGTCACCGCATCGAACCGCTCACCCCCCTTCGCCCAGGCGGGCTCGATCTCCGCCGCGTTCCCGATCAGGGCGATCGACTCCGTCCGGCCGGCCACAGCCGCCTCGCGCGCCCACGTCAGGGCCTCCGCGGGCGAGTCCGTCAGCCGGTCGACATAGCCGATGTCCAGGCGACGCCGGGCGCGGGTCTCGTCGACCTCGATCGCGAGGCAGACCCCGTCGTTCATCGTCACGGCCAGCGGCTGGGCGCCGCCCATCCCGCCGAGGCCGGCGGTGAGGACCACCCGCCCGGCGAGCGAGCCGCCGAAATGCTGGCGAGCCAGCTCGGCGAACGTCTCGTACGTGCCCTGCAGGATCCCCTGGGTCCCGATGTAGATCCACGACCCCGCGGTCATCTGGCCGTACATCATCAGGCCCTTCGCCTCGAGGTCGCGGAAGACCTCCCAGGTCGCCCACTTCCCCACAAGATTGGAGTTGGCGATCAGGACCCGCGGCGCCCACTCGTGGGTCCGGAAGACCGCGACCGGCTTGCCGGACTGGACGAGGAGCGTCTCGTCGTCGGCCAGCGCCCGGAGCTCGCGAACGATCGCGTCGAAGGCGTCCCAGCTCCGCGCCGCCCGACCCGTTCCGCCGTACACCACGAGGGCATCCGGATTCTCGGCCACCTCCGGGTCGAGGTTGTTCATGAGCATCCGGAGCGCGGCCTCCTGCTGCCAGCCGCGGCACGTCAGCTCGCTGCCGCGGGGCGCCCGGACGGGTCGCGGTCCGCTCGTCATCGCCTGATCGTAGCCGCCGCCCGCCGCCTCGTGACGAAGATCACGGCGCCAATCGCTCCATCACGGTCTCGCCGAGGTGGGCCGGTCCGATCGAGGTGATCGAGATGACGATCGCGCCGTCGGCGACCCTCGTGTGGTAGGTGAACGAGCCGCCGGCGCACGACCCGATGAACACGGTGTGGGTCCCGATGTCCGTCTGGGCGTGGCGGCTGACGCCGCCCGCATTGGCGCAGGCCGCCGTGTCGTAGGAATCGCGCCAGTCACGGAACCAGGCGTCGTCGGCCGCAGGGTCGCGCAGCCGGACCACGCTCACGACGGCGATGTCGTCACCCGGGCCGGCCGACGAGGTCCCCGCGCTGAGCGTGTACATGGCCATGAACAGGCCACTGGCGTTGGCGCGGAGCGACGGGTCCTGGGCGACCTGGGCCGTCGTTTCGGGATCGACCGACTGCATGAGGCCGTTGCCGCCGATCGGAATGAAGGACAGGAGGCCCTGGTCGACGACGACGTCGAAGCCCGTGACGGGCGAGGCCCCGGGGCTGCCGCCGGCCGGGGACGCGGTCGCGGCCGGCGCGGCCGACGCGGAAGGGGTTGCGAGCGTGGTTGGGAGGACGGCCCGGGTCGGCCCGGGTGTCGATCCACACGCGGCGACGCCCGCGGCGACGATCGCCAGACGGATCAGGCGGGCGGCGACGGCGGCACGGCGCGGGTTCAACCTGGCAGCCGCTCGGGATCGGCTCCGGGCCGGATGAACGCCGACTCGTAGAACTGGAGGGGGTTGCCCTCCGGGTTGCCAAGGGCCTGGATCATCGACATGGGGATGCCTCGGGTCGCGATGGTGGCTGACGCCCGGACGGTATCACCGGCGGAGGGCCGCGGAGCCCGGCCGGCGGGGCGCGCCCCTCAGCCGAGCTCGCGCCTCACGACGGGAAAGCGCTCGTCGTCGACGGCCAGGGTGAAGCCCGCCGCCAGCCAGAACTCGGGCGTCGCGGCGCTCGTCTGGTCCGGTCGCGTGCCGCGCTCCGGATAGGCCTCGACGGCGGCGAACCCGCGGGTGGCGAGGTCGTCGCAGATGGCCTCGACCAACCGCCCCGCGTGGCCGGCTCCCCGGGCGGCCGCGGTGGTCGAGATGCAGGTGATCACCGCCGGCAGCGGGGCATCCGGCAGCTGCGCGTAGAGCTCGCGCAGCCGCTGGGCGCGGGGATACGCCGACAGCGGCCCGAACTGGGCATAGACGGTCGGCGCGTCGTCGACCAGGAGGACCTTGGCGTAGCTCCCGAAGACCGCCCGCCCGCGACCGAGGAGGCCGAGCTTGCGCGGCACGTCGGTGCCGACCGACGGCCGGTTCGGCGGCGGTGGGGCGAACGGGTTGTCGGCCGGGCCGTCGTCCTCGTCGTCGCCGAACGGGTTGAAGGCCGGCCGCGACGACCGGGCGATCGGCGCGAAGGGATTGACCACCGCCGTGTCGCGGGCCGGGGCGAAGGGGTTGTCCGTGAGTGCCGGACGATCGGTCGCGGCAGAAGGCGTCGACCGCTCGATCCAGGCCAGGCGGGCCGCCTTCGAGCCGCGGTCGCTGTCCTCCCAGTAATCGCACGAACGGTGATCGAACCCGGGATCCGCGCACGGCGGGATGAGCCGGAAGGAGGGCTCGTCGGTGACGTCGACGATCCGGATCGCCGTCATCGTTCCGGGCCGTGGAGCGAGCTCGTACCTCCGCCGGGGGTCGGGCCGGCGCTGGTGACGAGATCGACGAGCCCACCGTCGTGGACGAGGCGGGTCAGGGCCGCGAGGTCGGGTCCGGGCTCACGGTCGCCGTCGAGGGGCCGGACGACCGACCGGATCCGGTCGCGGGCGAGCACGACGCCGGCGCCCGGGACCGGCGTTGGATGGGCGTCGTATCCGTCCGCCAGCAGTTCCAGGCGCTGGTCGAGGGCCTCGGCGCCGACGAGCAGCTCGATCGCGACGATCCGCTCGACGTGCTCGAGCACGGTTCGGGCGTGGCGGGCGGCGATCGGGCCCATCGAGACATGGTCCTCCTGGTTGGCGCTCGTCGGGATCGAGTCGACCGATGCCGGGTGGGCGAGGACCTTGTTCTCGGAGGCCAGGGCGGCGGCCGTGTACTGGACGATCATCAGCCCGGAATCGAGGCCACTGGCCGGGGCGAGGAAGGCGGGCAGCCCGCCGTTCAACCGTGGATCGAGGAGCAGCGACGTCCGCCGCTCGCTGATCGCCCCGAGCTCGGCGAGCGCGATCTTCGCGAAGTCCAGCGCCAGCGCGACCGGCTCGCCGTGGAAGTTGCCGCCGCTGATCACCCGGCCGCCACCGGTCGCCAGCGCGTCCGCAGCCGCCACGCCCCCTTCCGGGAAGACGAGCGGATTGTCGGTCGCGCTGTTCATCTCGATGTCGAGGACGCGGCGGAGGTGGTCGAGGGCGTCGCGGACCGCGCCGTGGACCTGCGGCACGCAGCGCAGCGAATACGGATCCTGGACCTTGTGGGCATCGCCGTGGTGCCCGGTCTGGACCGATGAATCGCGCAGGAGGTGGCGCAGCTCGGCGGCCACCGCGATCTGACCGGGGTGCGGCCGGGCCAGCTGGTAGGCGGCCGAGAACGCCACGTCCGTCCCGAGCAACGCCTCGACGCTGATCGCCGCTGCGACACTGGCCGTCGCCCCAAGGCGATCCGCGTCCGCGAGCAGCAGCGCCCCGATGGCCGTCATCAGCTGCGTCCCGTTGAGGAGCGCCAGTCCCTCCTTGGCCTGGAGCGTGAGCGGCTCCAGCCCGACTTCGCGAAGGGCGACGAGACCGGGCAGGCGTTGGCCGTGGAGCTCCACCTGGCCGCGGCCGATCAGCGGCAACGCGAGATGGGCGAGCGGCGCGAGGTCGCCGGACGCGCCGACCGAGCCCTGGGCCGGCACGACCGGGTGGATCCCGAGCTCGAGGAACCCCAGGAGGCGATCGACCAGCTCCGGACGGCAGCCGCTGTGGCCGAGCGCCAGCGTGTTCGCCCGGAGGAGGAGCATCGCCCGGACGATCTCCGTCTCGAGCGGCGCGCCGACGCCCGCCGCGTGGCTCATCAGGAGGTTCTCCTGGAGGCGCTTGGCGTCGGCCGGCTCGACGAAGCGCGAGGCCAGCGCCCCGAACCCCGTCGTCACCCCGTACACGACCTCGCCCGCGGCCACCAGCCGCTCGATCAGGTCGCGGGATTCCTGCATCCGGCCGCGGGCGGCGTCGTCGAGGGTGGCGGAGCGGCCGCGACGGGCGACCGCCTCGACATCGGCGATCGACAGGTCGGCGCCGGTGAGGACGATCGGGTCGGTCGGGCTGGAACCCCTGGGTTCGGTCACGATCGGAGGATAGTCGGCTATTCTCGGCCCGTAACCTCGGGCCAGCGGCGTCGCGGAGCTCCGCCCTGGACCTCGGTGGGCGAATCCCGACTCAACGCAGAGGTTGCTGACTCTCCATGCTTGCGTTCATCGACAAGATCGTCATCCCGTTCCTCGACGGCCTGTACGGCGCCGTCGGCTATCTCGGGGTCCTGATCGCGATGGCGATCGAATCGGCGATGATCCCGCTGCCCTCCGAGCTGATCCTGCCCTACGCCGGGTTCCTCATCTCCGACCCGACCAAGCTCGAGCCGCTGACGCACGGTGCGTGGGGTTTCTGGGTAGTCGTCGTCGTGGCGACGATCGGCAACACGATCGGCTCGCTCATCGCCTATGCCATCGGCGCGTGGGGCGGGCGTCCCTTCCTCCAGCGCTACGGCAAGTACCTCCTGATCCGCCAGCACGAGATCGAGCTCGCCGAACGCTTCTTCGACAAGTACGGCGCGGCCACCGCGTTCTTCAGCCGGCTGCTGCCGATCGTCCGGACCTTCATCAGCTTTCCGGCGGGGGTCGCCCGGATGCCGCTCAGGAAGTTCATCGCCTACTCGACCGCGGGCGCCTTCCTCTGGTCGACCCTGCTCGTCTACGCGGGCATGGTCCTCGGATCGAACTGGGTCAGGATCCGGGAGGCGCTCCAGCCGTTCGACCTGCTGATCGCGCTCGGCGTCGTCGGCCTCGTCGTCCTCTTCGTCTGGTGGCGGCTCGGGATGCCCGGTCGGCGGCGGCGCGGGGTCTAGGCCTTCGGCGGCGACGACTTCGGCGACGACCGCTCGTCGGGAGCGTGGCCCGAGCGGAACGCGCGATACAGCAGCAGGTCGTAGACGATCTTCAGGCCGCCGGCGAGGAGGAACGGGACCGCGGTCAGGCTCGCGCTCGCGACCAGGGGCGCCGAGAGGATCGGCGAGATCGAGGCACCCGTCGTCCGGGCGATCCCGGTGACGCCCGCCGCTGCCGATCGCTCGCCCGGCTCGACGACCGCCATCACGTACGACTGGCGAGTCGGGACGTCCATCTGGCTCAGGCTGAACCGCAGGAGCAGGACGGCGATGGCCAGTGCGAGGTTCGGCATCAGCGGGACGAGGATGAGGAGGACGTTCGAGGGCAGGTGGGTGAAGACCATCGTGTTGACGAGCCCGAACCGCGCGGCGAACCGAGACGCCGACAGCGACGACACCGCCGCCAGCAGGTTCGCCCCGAAGAAGATCCCGCCGAGGAGCGCCGGCTCGACGCCATATTGGAGGTGGAACCAGTACGCCATCAGGCTCTGCGGAATGAAGCCGCCGCCGAAGGCATCGAGCGCGAACAGGGCCGACAACCTGGCGACGATTCCCCGCGACCGCACGCCGAGTCCGAGACGGCGGGCGATCCCGTCGTCGGCGGGCGGTGCGACCGGCGCCTCGACGGCGCTGCCGACACGCCAGAAGACGACGGCCATGACGAGCCCGACGATCGCATAACCGACGACGATCGCCCGATATGAGTCGACGTCGGCGAGCCCCGCCGCCTGGAGACCCTGGCTGAGGAGCCCGGCCGACAGGGCGCCGATCGCGGTCGCGACATAGCCCGCGAGGTTGTACCAGGCGAACGTCGGCGTCCGGCGGGCGTCGGGCGTTGCTTGGCTCAGCGCCGCCTGCTCGACTGCGAGGAACGGCCCGACCTCGTTGCCGGTCGGGCTGATCACACCGATCGTCGCCGCGAGGATCAGGAGCGGCACCCAGCTCGTGACCGCGAACACGAGCCCGGCGCCCGTCATCAGCAGCGACCCGGCGATCAGGACCCGCCGCCGGCCGATCCGGTCGGCGCTCGTCGTCAGCCAGAGCGAGATCAGCGTGTCGCCGACCAGGGTGAGCGTCAGGATCGCGCCGATCGTGAGGGCGTCGATGCCGAGCGCGGCGAGATACAGGACGAGGACGACCGCGAGGAACCCGTAGCCGAACATCCGCAGGACACGGGTGAGGAAGAGGAGGCGGCCATTCGGGTCGAGGCCGCGGAGGCTGGCCATGAGGCCGGCGTCGGAACCGGAATCCGTCCGGGCGGCGGAAAGGGGCGCAGTCACCCGGGAAGTCTACGTGCGAGAATGCGCCGGGAGGTGCCACCGCCGCGATGAGCAAGCCCCAGACGAGCCACGAGCCCAGCCCGGACGAGCTCGAGCACGGATCCGCGGATCACGGCCTCCACCACCCGGGCGACCGGGTCGACGAGGCCCACGGCCCGGACGACCATGGCGAGACCCACGGCCACGACGACCACGCCGACGCGGAAGAAGCGCTCGGACCGGTCGACGTCCAGGCCTGGGGCGCGCTCGCGCTCGGAGTCGGCGCCGGCCTCCTGGTCGTCCTGTGCCTGGTGATCACGACCAGCCTCCTGTCGCCGGCGGCCATCTGACCTCCGCCGCGGAACACCCGGCCGCCGGCTGACGTCCGATCGTCGACCATCGCCCTTCTGCGGGAGACCCTTCATGGCGACCGCCCTCCGGTCTCGCCAACCCGTCCGTGCCGGTTTCCTGATCGCGTTCGCGCTCCTCGCGTCGTTCGGCGGGGTCCTGACGATGCCCCGTCCGGTCATGGCCTGCAGCTGCGCGATGAACCGGACGATGAAGGAGAATGCGACCCCCGAGCAGGCGATCTTCACCGGGACCGCGGGCGAGCAACAAGCTCGCGGCGTTCCAGTCCAGGTCGATCGCTGGCTGTGGGGCCAGGGCGCTGCCCCGGTCGTCTGGCTCGCCGCGTCCAGCTTCGGCGACGGCGCCGCGTGCGGCATCACTCCACCTTCGAAGGGCAGCCGCTGGCTCTGGGTCGCGTGGCTGCCGGGCAACAACGGCGACTTCGGGACAGGGCTGTGCTCGCCCGCCGGCGACCTCGACACGCCGGAGGGCCAGGCCATGCTGGCTGACGCGCTCACCGTCTTCGACGCCGTCGACCCACCTGCGCCGACCTCCGCCGAACCGAACGCGGCGCCGACCTTCGCCGAACCGAACGCGGCGCCGAACCCCGCCGCAGCACCCGATCCGGTCGCGACCGCGCGCGATCGCACGACGGTCACCATCCTGGCCGCGCTGCTCGTCGGATCACTTGCCCTGTTCGGCGGCCTCGTCCTCGTCGCCCGCCGGTCGGCAGGCCGTGCCGATCGCAACCGTGGTCACGACGATCGGGTCTAGAAGAGCCCGACGACATTCCCGTTGGCGTCGATGTCGATGTTCTCGCCGCCCGGTCGCGACGGGAGCCCGGGCATCGTCCGCATCTCGCCGACGAGGGGCGTGATGAAGCCCGCGCCGGCCGACAGACGGACGTCGCGGATCGGGATGGTGAAGCCGCTCGGGACGCCCTTGAGGCTCGCGTCGTGGCTGAGCGAGTACTGGGTCTTGGCCATGCAGACCGGGAGATGGCCCATCCCGAGCTCCTCGTAGAGCTTCAGGGCCTTCTTCGCCGCCGGTGCCAGCTCGATGGCCGCCGCGCCGTAGATCTTCGTGGCGATCGTCAGGATCTTCTCGCCGAGCGGGGCGTCGTCCGGGTAGAGGAGCTGGAAGTTCGCCTCGCCGCTCGAGGCGGCGGCCCAGACCGCCTGGGCGAGGGTGGTTGCGCCGTCGCCGCCGTCGGCGAAATGGGTGGCGACGACCGCGTCGCGAGCCCCGGCCGCGAGCGCCACCTGGCGGATCGCCTCGACCTCCGCGGTCGTGTCGGTCGGGAAGGAGTTGATCGCGACGACGACCGGGACGCCGAAGATCGTGACGTTCTCGATCTGCTTGGCGAGGTTGGCCGCGCCCGCCCGGACCGCCTCGACGTTCTCCTCGAGCAGGGCCGGGTCGAGCGGCTTGCCGGCCACGATCTTCCCGACGCCGCCGTGCATCTTGAGGGCTCGCACCGTGGCGACGACGACGGCCGCATCGGGGTTCAGCCCGGATACGCGGCACTTGATGTCGAAGAACTTCTCGGCACCCATGTCGGCTCCGAAGCCCGCCTCCGTGCAGACGATCTCGTTCGTCGCGAGCGCCAGGCGGTCGGCGATGATCGAGTTGTTGCCGTGGGCGATGTTTGCGAACGGCCCGCAATGGACGAATGCCGGCCCGCCTTCGAGCGTCTGGAGCAGGTTCGGCTTGATCGCGTCGGTCAGGAGCGCGGTCATCGAACCCGCGACCTTGAGGTCCTCCGCCGTCACCGCCGTGCCGTCCTTGCGGGTCGCCATGACGATCCGGCCGAGCCGGGCGCGAAGGTCGTGGATGTCGCTGGCGAGGGCGAGGACGGCCATCACCTCCGAGGCGACCGTGATCACGAACTCCGTCTCGCGCGGGACCCCGTTCTCCTTGCCGCCGAGGCCGACGATCACCCGCCGGACCGCCCGATCGCTGATGTCCATGACCCGCGGCCAGAGGATCGAGAACGGGTCGATCCCGAGGGCGTTGCCGTGATGGAGGTGGTTGTCGAGGAACGCCGCGGCGAGGTTGTGGGCCGCTCCGATCGCGTGGACGTCGCCGGTCAGGTGGAGGTTGAAGTCGGCCATCGGGATGACCTGGCTGTAGCCGCCGCCAGCAGCGCCACCCTTGATCCCGAACACCGGCCCGAGCGACGGCTGGCGGATGCAGACCGCGGCCTTCCGGCCGATCTTGTTCAGGCCCTGGGCGAGCCCGACGGTCGTCGTCGACTTGCCCTCGCCGAGCGGCGTCGGACTGATCGCGGTGACGACGACGTACTTGCCGCGCGGTCGTTCAGCCTCGAGCCTTTCGATGGCGGACAGGGTCACCTTGGCCTTCGTGTGGCCGTAGGGCTCGATCTCGTCGTCGTGCAGGCCGAGGTCGTGGGCGACATCCATGATCGGACGCGGGGTGACGGAGCGGGCGATCTCGAGATCGGACGGAAAGCTCATCGAACTCCTCGGCTGGCGGCGGCGGGGTCGCCGGACACGGTGGCAGGCGCCGGTGTCGACGAATCGCCGGGCGCAAGGGATGAAACGAGCGCGGCGTCGCCCGGTGCTCCAGCGACCGCCTCCTGGCCGAGTGCGGCCCGGATGAGATGGGCGACGAGCAGGGCGTTGGTCAGCGGACCGACGCCACCGGGAACCGGAGTGATCGCCGACGCGACCCGGCGCACGGACTCGAAGTCGACGTCGCCGACGATCGCCCCGTCGACGACGTTGATCCCGACGTCGACAACGACAACGCCGCGGCGAACCATGTCACCGCGGATCAGGCCCGGGTGCCCCGCCGCGACGACGATGATCTCGGCGTCCTTGACATGGCGGGCCAGGTCGCGGGTCCGGGAATGGCAGACGGTCACCGTCGCGTTCTCGCGGACGAGGAGGAACGCGGCGGGCATGCCGACGACCGCGGACCGCCCGATCACCACCGCCCGTTTCCCTTCGATCTCGATCCCGGAGCGGCGGAGGATCTCGACCGCGGCGTGGGCCGTCGCCGGCAGGAAGCCGTCGTAGCCGAGGCGGAGGAGCCCCGCGTTGAGCGGATGGATCCCGTCGATGTCCTTGGCCGGGTCGACCGCGTCGACGATGCTCCGTAGCCGGATCGTCGGTGGCAGCGGCATCTGGACGATGATCCCGTTGACGTCCGGATCGGCGTTGAGGTCGCGGATCGCCCGGACGAGGCTGGCCTCCGCCGCCTCACCGTCGACCTCGACGAGCCGGCCCTCGATGCCGACCTTGTCGCAGCTCCGCAGGATCTGGCCCAGGTAGACCATCGACGGCGCGTCGCGGCCGCAGATCACGATGGCCAGCACCGGTCGACGACCGTGCCGCCCGTGGTACGCGGCGACGTCCTCGCTCACCGCCTGGCGGATCTCGGCGGCGATCGGCCCACCCTGGAGCAGTCGGGCACCTCCGCGCGGCACCCGATCAGGCCCTCATCCCGGCGCCGGCTCCAGCGGCCCGCGCATTTCGCCGCTCCGAACACCCGAGTGGACCGCCGACGCGATCTGCTCGATGCTGTCGATGAGCCCCATCACCCGAGCGGTCGCCTCGCCGCTGAACGAATCGTCGTCGACCGACGGCAGGTTGATCAGGACGTTCGCCGCCGCGCCGCGCGCCGCGGCCTCGCCGAGGAGCGCCGCGACATCGAGGTCGCTCGAGGCATTGACGTTGCTCCGCCCGACGAGCGCCTCGGTGGTGGCGACGAGCTCGAGGCACGCCTCGACCGTGCGCATCGGCACCTCGGCTGCCCGCCTGGCCGCGACGCTCAGCGCCCTCTTCCGGGTCGCGCGGTCGGCGTCCGTGTCCTTCGGCAGCTTCATCGCGGCCGCGAACCCGGCATAGGCGTCGGCGTCCTCGTCGGCGAGCTCGAGGAACCATCCGGCAAGCCGCGTGCCGATCGTCTGGCTTCGATGGTGGAGGTCGCCGTGAGCGGCGTACTTCGGCCGCCCTTCGGACAGGGACGCGACCATCGCCACGAGCCCCGCTCCGAGTGACGCGGCAACTGCCGAGGCGCTGCCCCCTCCCGGAACCGGTGCGGCGGACGCAAGCTCCTCGACGAATGCGCCGATAGTCAGGTCACGGAACGAGGTGCCGACGGTCGAGTTTGCCATGCCCCGATTGTAGGTTGCCGCGCCCCTTGCGGACCCGGCGATGCGCAGCCGGTCGGTGACGGGGCGAGTGCGGTACCGGCGCGCTCGCCCCGCATCCGACAGGTCTCACGCAGGTGGGCCGCCTGCTCGAGACGCGTGGCCGTTCGGCCCCCAGGCTTCAGGCCGCGCGCCGCTCCTCGTCGAGGGCCGTGATCGTCCACCGGCGGGAGCGATGCTGATAGGTGAGGGCGAACCGTGCCCGGGCGGTCTCGACCTCGAACATGGTCCGCGGCCCGGTGATGACCGGATACGCGGCGGCCTCTTCGCGGACGGCGGCGAGGCGCGTGATCGGGAGACGCTCGTCCCCCCAGGTGATCTCTCGTGGGCTGCCGTCGAACCAGCCGGTCCGGACGTGGACCTCGACAGGTTCGACTCTGATCATTGCCATTCCAGGCTCCTTCGCGGCGGGATCGCTTGGG
>DATAIW010000012.1:0-2451 GCA_036262455.1 Candidatus Limnocylindrales bacterium
GGTCAGGACCGCGACCGCGTCGTCGGCGCCGAGCCCGATCTCCTCGGCGACCTCGTCCGGCCAGCCGACGACAAGACGATCCACGCGGTCGGGCGGGAAGCGCTCCGGCGTTGCGAACGACGCCCGACCGTCGACGACGACGACCTCATACCCCAGCTCCTTTGCGTACACGGCCAGCGAGCGGGCGACCTCGACCGCCCCGACGATCACGAGGCGCGGCTTCTTCGGGAAGGCCTCGACGAAGACCTGGCGGTCACCGATCGTCACGGTCCGCGAGGTGCCGCGGAGGAGCGCCTCGGCAGCCGCGGCCGACAGGGCGACGTCGTCGCCGGCCAAGCCGAGCGAACCGTCGAGCGTGCCGTCCGCGCGGATGACGATCGACGCCACGGGCGGCGCCCCGTCGCCGGATTCGTGCCGCCCGAATGCGCTCGGCGGCGCGTCGGGCGGCAGGATCGTCGCGACCGCGACGCCTCGCTCCCGAGCGCCGGTCACGGCAGCGGAGGCCACGACCGGCTCGACGAGCACGTCGATCGTTCCGCCGCACGCCAGGCCGACGTCCCATGCATCCTCGTCGCTGATCCCGTAGCGAATCACCCGGCTGTGCCCGTCGCGGCGAGCCCGTTCGATCTCGCCGGCCGCCGCGCCCTCCACGCAGCCGCCGCTGACCGAGCCCGCGATCCGGCCGTCGTCGGCCCGGATCAGGACCGCACCCTCGGGTCGCGGCGCGCTGCCGAACGTGCGGATCACGACGGCGCGGCCGGCCGGCTGGCCTTCGGCCGTCCAGCCGTCGAGGGTCTCGAGGAGTTCCTGCATCGGTTCGTGCCTGCCTTCCGGGGCTGGTTCGCGGGGTCGCGGGTCGCTGCCGTCAGCTGAGGGGTCGGGCGGCAGCCGGGTCGGCCGTGCCGCCGATGACCGCGGGCGGATTGGCGAAGATCGCCATGCTCGAATGGCGGTTGCCGGCGTCGGCGCCGGCCGCCGCCTCACCGCTGCGGCGCGTGTCGGACGAGCGGATTCCGGCGAGGATCTCGCCGAGCCGCTCGAGGCTGGCGACCGTGCCGGCCGGGACGAAGTCGTCGATGTACGGCATCGCCGCACGCATCCCGCCGGCCAGCGGCTCGTAGCCCGGCGTGCCTGCCAGCGGGTTGAGCCAGACCAGACGATGGCAGTTCCGCCGGAGACGCGCCGTCTCGGTCGCGACGAGCGCCGGGTCGCCACGGTCCCAGCCGTCGGACACGACGATCACGACGCCCGACGTCCGGAGCGTCCGGCGCGCCCAGTGCAGGTTGAAGTCCCGGAACGACTCCCCGATGCGCGTCCCGCCGGCCCAGTCGTTGACGCTGTCGGCGATCTTGGCCAGGGCCCGGTCGCGATCCCGGTCGCGGAGCATCCGCGTCACCCGGGTCAGGCGGGTCCCGAAGACGAACGACTCGGTCTTGACCGACGAGGCGGCCGACAGGGCCTGGACGAACCGGAGGAGCAGCCGCGAGTGGCGCTCCATCGAGCCCGAGATGTCGCACAGGACGACGATCTGGCGCGGTCGCTTCGTCGGCCGACGCCAGACCCACTCGGTGAACTGGCCGCCGGTCGCGATGTTCCGCCGGAACATCGTCCGCGGGGCGAGCAGGCGGCCGTGATGGTGGAGCTCGTAGCGGCGCGTCCGGCGCATCTCGAGCCGGGGCTCGAGCAGGTCGACGAGACGCTCGGCGTCGCGCAGCTCGGCCCCGGTCATCCGGTCGAACTCGCGGTGGCGGAGGAGCTCGCTCGAGGAGTACGCCGTCGGCGCCGCGATGATCCCGTCGATCTCGCTGTCGTCGTCCTCATCGGCGGTGATCGCCATGGGAATGCCGTCGATCGTGTTGCTGTCGTCGCCGAGCGAGCCCTCCTCGCCGGCGGGCGATGCGACGCCCTCGTCGCCCTCGGCGGCCTCCTCGTCACCGGCCGGGGCCATCGGGCCGTCCGTCGCCGGGCGCTTCCGGCCGCGTCGCCGCCACCATCGGGCGAACACCCGGTCGTAGATCTCGCGGTCGTCGCGCCGCCGGATGAACACCGCCTGGCCCGCGGCGCGGACCGTGTCGCGCTGGCCCAGGTCGACGAGGGTCAGGGCCCGGGCGAAGTCGACCGCGGCCCCGAGGTCGGTCTGGATCCCGGCCGACCGGAGCGCCCGTCCGAAGCCGACGGATTCGGCGAGCAGGCGCCGGCCGTCGACCTCCGGGCCCCACGGCGCGCGAACGATCGCCGGGTCATCGTGACGCTCCATGCGGAGACTGTGCCACGAGTCGTGGCCCCGTGCGCGATCAGGCGTCTCGGGCGGTCGAGAGCAGGCCTGCCCGCACCAGATCCGCGTCGTAGGCGAACGCCCGCCGGATGCCGCCGCGCGCGGCGAACGTGAGCGTCACCCGATCTCTGATATCAGTACCTTGGATCAGCTGACGCTGAGTCGGCCCTCGTGCG
>DATAIW010000013.1:0-11733 GCA_036262455.1 Candidatus Limnocylindrales bacterium
CGGATGACGGGATCCGCGGCGGTCGATGGCGTCGTCACGTCCCCGATGGTGCCATTCCCGGCCCCGATCCGCCGTCCGCATTCCCGTCCGTGGGATCGCCGTCGACGTCGAATGGGTCGAGTTCGAGCGGGTCGACGTCGAGCGGGTCGAGGAGCGTCGTCGCGTCGTCGCCCCTGCCGAGCGACTCGGGGGCCGGTGCCCCGAGCTCGAGGTAGGTGTCGATCGCCGTCGCGAGGCCGATGTCGCGATGGTGCTGCTCGGACAGCAACCACTTCTCCTCGAGGACGTCGCAGTACGCCTGGACGAGATCACGAGCCGGCCCGACGGCCGCCGCGATCCGGGCAAGGGTCGGTCGGTAGACGTCGTGCAGCCAGCGGTCCGCGACTTCCTCGCCGGCGATCGCCCGGCTCTCGCTCCACTCGAGCCACGCCCCGTACTCGTTGAGGTCGTTGAGGAGCAGGCGGGCCTGCCCTTCGAGCGCCCGGATCCGCGTCCGGCGCTCGAGCTCGTGGGCGTGGTAGCGCCGCGTCGTGACCGACATCCGGAGGCGGACGCGCCCGTCGTCGGCGTCCGGATCGACGTCGAGGTCGACCGAGTAGCCGAGCTCGTTCAGGCGGCGGACCCGGTTGCGGATCGCCTGGCGATCGTCCGGGTGGAGGACGGGCTCGTCGTGGATCATCGCCCAGATCTGCTCGTATCGGGTGCGGACGTGCTCGGCGGCCCCGATCGCGTCGTCGCTGTCGTCGGGCCAGCCCTGCATCGCCGCGAGGTCGGCGAGGCCGAAGGCCACGTTCTCGACGAGGATCTCGAGGTCGTACGCCCGCTGGCCGTCCGACAGCGACGGAAAGACGTGGCTCGTCTCGGCATCGACCAGGTAGGCCTGGATCAGGTCGCCGTCCCGCCGGAACAGGGTGTTCGCCAGCGAGCAGTCGCCCCAGAACACGCCGCTCCGGTGGAGGTCGACGAGGAGGAATGCCATCGCGTCGAGGAGCCGCTCGCGGTAGGAACTCGAGGTCGGCGGCAACCGCATCATCAGGCGCCGGTACTGGAGGGAGTGGGGCAGGAATTTCGTGACGAGGATCGCGCTGTCGCGGGCCGGCGCCTCCGCCACGCCGGCCGCCTCGACCGTCGGCAGGCCGAGGTTCTCGAGGTGGAGCAGGACGTCGTATTCCTGGCGGGCGACGCCGAGCGGGAGCTCCTTCAGGGCGTAGAGGATCCCGCTCGAGACGAGGAACCGGACGAGGTGGCGGGACGGCCCGACCGGGACGTAGCGGAAGGCGAGGCGGTCGGCCGACCACGCCTCGAGCGGGAGCTCCCACGGCAGGTCGACGAGGTCGATCGCCGGATCACGAAGGCGGAGGCGTGGAAAGATGGCCATCGTTCGTGCTGGGTCGGGGCGCGTGGCGCGGTCGCCGGCTCGGCAGCCGGTGCGGCCGCTAGAGACGCTTCCGGAGATAGGCCGCGACCGTCCCGTCGTAGCCGAGCTCTTCGTACAGGCGCCGGGCGTCCGGGCGATGGTGGCCGGCGGTGACCTCGGCGAAGGCCGCGTCGACCTCCCGCCCGAGCCGCTCGGCCTCTTCCATCAGGAGCCGGCCGATCCCCCGACCGCGCTCGCCGGCGTCGACCACGAGGGCCATGATCCGGACGATCCGATCGGAGTGCTCGAAGCGCGGCAGGGCATGGACGGCGACGAAGCCGAGGACCACACCGTCGTTGTCGGCAACGATCACCTGGGAGTATTCCGAGTCGAACCGGGCGAGGCGCTCGACGATGTCGCTCGGGCCGGACGGATAGCCCTCCTCGGTGAACAGGGCGGCGATCCGCTCGGCGTCGTCGGGCGTGGCCGCGCGGAGGGTGACGGGCTGGCGGTCGGTCATGGCGACGATGGTACCGCCGCCGGGTCGACCAGGATCAGGTGCGGGCCGGCGGCCGGCCCGCCCAGGACGAGGACCGCCGGTCCGAACGGTCCGCTTGCCGGCTTGCTGAGCACGACGTTCGCCGCCGCGGCACGTGCCTCGACGACGGCCAGCGCGAACGGCGCCAGGACGTACCGGCCGGCCGGGCCCTCCCCGTTGCGGGCCAGGGTCGCGGCCAGGCGTCCCTCCGTCGAGGGCTCCGCCAGCGCGATCCGGATCCCGTTCTCGTGTGACGGAACGACAACGACGCGAGCCCCGAGGAACGGATCCTCGACGGCGCCAGCCGCCGAGACCGTGGCGCCCGCGGCGTCCGGGGTCGGTCCGAGGTCGCCCAGCGCGCGCTCGAGCTCGATCGTCGCCCAGATCACCGCGAGCACCTGCGGAGACCGGCCCTCGTCGAGCCACAGGATGGCCGACCCGGCCCCTTCGTCGGCCCGCTTGCCGTCCCGATGGACCACCGTCAGGGCCGAAGCAACAGGTCCGGCGCCGGGCCGCCGACCGTCACGAACCCGAGCGAGCCATAGAGCGAGCGCGCGACGGCGTTGTCCTCGAAGACCCCGAGATACGTCCAGCGGCTGCGGTCCGCGAGCGCGTCGGCGACGGCGAGGGCAGTCACGAACCGGCCGAGGCCGCGGCCGCGGAAGGCCGGATCCGTGCCGATCGACGAGAGGTAGGTGGCGCCCGCGAAGGTCGTCCGTCGGGCAACGGCGGCCGGCACCCCGTCGACCCGGATGAGGATCGCGTGATAGGCCTCGGTCGCAAGCCCCTGGACGGCCTCGAGCTCGATCGCGACACGCCGCTCGGGCTCGACCGCGAACGACGCGAGCAGGACCCCCGCGATGGCTCGTGCGCCGTCGGCGGCCGGCTGGCCGCTGATCCGGTGGAGCCGCTCGACGGTGACGCCGGCTGCCGCGTCCAGCACGGCGGTCGGCCCGGATCGTGCGGGATCGAGGGCCATGACGAGTCCCCCACCGTAGTCCTCGAATCCGTTGGCGAGGAGGCGCGCCGTCAGGTCGGAGGGCGTGTCGAAGCCGGGCATCGACCAGACATGCGGGATCCGGTCGAGGATCGCGAACAGGCCGAGCGCCTCGGTCAGGCGGACGTCGAACGCGGCGGCATCCGCGGGCCACGCGATCCCGGCGAGCCGGTTCCAGAACGGCTCGCGGTCCGTGTCGTCGAACAGGAGAACCGCGTCGCCGAGATCCCGGACCTCTCGCCCGATGAGCGCATGCGAGCGAGCCTCGTGCCACGCGAGCCAGCGGACGTCGTCGGCGGTCAGGTCCGCGGGCCGGCCGGGAGGACCCGGCTGACCGGATGGCGCGATCGGGATCGGGGCGGCCATGGCCGGAACGATACCCGTCACGCTCCGGCGCGCGGAGCCGTCGACCGAAACCACTGGCGTCGCCGCGACGTAGGGTTGACCATTGGCCCACGATCGGCTTCGCCCCCGCCCGATCAGGCCAACGGAGGATGCCCACCCATGCGACGCCTTGCCCTCTCCCTGCTCGCGATCTTCGCGATCGTCGGCCTCGCCGCCTGTGGCGGCGGCGCAACCCCGACCCCGGCCTCGAGCAGCGCGCTCACTCCCCCGTCGGCGGCGGGCAGCGCGGCCGCCGGAGCCGCCTGCGCCACGGCCGCCGCCGGAGCGACCGCAACCGTCAATGTCTCGATCAAGGACTTCAAGTTCAGCCCCCAGCCGGTTCAGGCCAAGGTCGGCGACGTCGTCGCCTGGAAGAACGACGACACCGCGCCGCACAGCGCCACGATGGATGCCGGCACCTGCGATACCGACACGATCACCACCGGATCGAGCGCGATGCTCGTCTTCACCGCCGCCGGCACGTACACATACCACTGCAAGATCCATCCGGGTCAGATGAAGGACTTCACCGTCGAGGTGAAGTAGGGTCGGGTCGGGAGCGACGGACCCGATCGGGGGCCCGGGTCGCCCGGGTCAGCAGGTTCACCCGGGTCAGCCGGGTCGCCCGGGTCAGCCGGGTTGCTCGACGACGAAGAGCGACGCACCGGATCGGAGCTCCACGACCGCCGGTGCAGGGACGCCGGCAGACGCGAACAGGGCGTCATAGCCGTCGTGGGTGTACATCCGCGTCCCCTGGTAAAGCTCGTCGATCTGGATGCCCCAGAGCAGCTCTTCCTGGAGTGACGGCGGATCGCTTCCGTCGCGCGGATCGTCCGGCAGGCACCATTCGAGGACGACCAGCCGGCCGCCGGGTGCCACCGCGGCCCAGGCCGCTCGCAGCGATGGGGCCGGATCGGGCAGCTCGTGCAGGGCATCCTGGAGGTACACGAGGTCGAACTCGCTCCGGAACGGCATGTCGGGGATCGTCCGGGCCTCGACCCGGATCCGGCCGTCGAGGCCGGCATCGCGCACCTGGCGGGTCGCCCGCTCGACCGAGTCGGGCTCGAATTCGACGCCCACGAGCTGGGTCGCCGGGAACCGGCGGGCGACGGCGATCAACCACCGGCCGCCGCCGCAGGCGACGTCCAGGACGCGCCCGCCGCGGTTGAGTGCGGCCGCAAGATCGGGCAGCTCGGCAAGCCCTTCCTGGAAGAACACCGCGATGTCCTGGACCGTGACCGCCTCGATCGCCCGATGGAACCGCGGCGGTCGTTCGGCGATCGTCCGTCCGGAACGGAAGAAGTCGGCAAGCCCGATGTAATCGAGGCTCGAGACGACCGCGACGACGAACTGGCCGCCGAGGTACTCCGGATGGGTGTCGTCGAGGAGAACCGCGGCGACGTCGGCGGCAAGCGTCGCACGTCCGCCGTCGAGCTCGATCAGGCCGGCGGCGTGAGCCGCGCGGACCCACGCCTCGGTCGGTTCCGGCCCGCAGCCCGCGGCCGATGCGAGCTCGCTCGCGCTCATGCCGGCCGCGTCCGCGGCGCGGATGCGGGCGAACATCCCGAGCTCGAGCCCGAGATAGATCACCCAGCTCCGGTAGAAGCCACCGACGCTGGCCGCGAGCTCTTCAAAGCGGTCGACCTGGCCCATGGTGCCGATTGTCGCACGGCCGACGACACGTCCCCGGATCGGCGACGATGCGCCGGGGACGCCCCGCGGCACCGATCGGGATGGGGTCGCGACGGTCCTGCAACCATCCCCGCGATCGCCGTGTTCCGAAGGGCATGATGGACGAACGCTCGCCTGCCGACGTGCAGCTCGCCGCCCGCCTCGCGACCGATCTCGACGGGTCGTTCGAGGCCCTTGTCCTGGCCCACCAGGACCGCCTCTTCACGATCGCCCTGCGGACCCGCGGCGATCGCCACGACGCGGAGGAGCTCGTCCAGGACGCCTTCGTCCGCGCGTACCGGGCCCTCGCCGCATGGCCGACGACGCGGATCCGCGAGCTGCGAATCCGCGGCTGGCTCACGACGATCCTCCTGAACGCCGGCCGCAACCGGGCCCGGGTCAAGCGAGTTCCGACCACCGAGCTGGCCTTCGACCCCGGCGCCGAGCCGACCGCCGACCCGCTCGCCCGACGCGACGAACGCGAGACGTGGGCACGCCTGCTGACGGGGTTGAGCCCCGCCCAGCGGACGGCCGTCGTCCTCCGCCACGTCGACGGAATGTCATATGCCGAGATCGCGGTCGCGGTCGGCCGGCCCGAAGGCACCGTCAAGGCCCACGTCCACCGCGGACTGGCCGCCCTGCGCACAGCGCTCCTTGCCGCCGAGCGGCTCGAGCGCGAGGAGATCCCCGCATGACCGACATGATCGATCCCGCCAGCGCGGCCGCCCTGGCCGGGCTCCGCGAGCCCGCGCCCCCGGGTCTTGCCCATTCGACGCTCGTCGCGCTCGGGCTCGCCGACGACTACGCCGTCATCCCATCGCCGGTCGGCGACCTGCGGGTCGCCTGGAACGGCCGGGGCGTGTCCGAGGTGGCCGGGGCGTCCGACGACCAGACGTTCGAGGCCCGCTTCCACGCCCGGACCGGGCGCCGTGCTCAACGCCGCGACGCCCTCCCGACCGATCTGGCCCGGAAGATCGAGCGGCGACTCGGCGGCGACCGCCACAACCGGATCGACCTCGACCTGCGCGGCTCGACCGCGTTCGAACAGGCTGTCTGGCTGAAGGCCCTCGAGATCCCGCGGGGCGAGGTCCGGCCGTATGGCTGGATCGCCGCCGAGATCGGCCGGCCGAAGGCGGTCCGGGCCGTCGGGACGGCGCTCGGCCACAACCCCGTCCCGCTCATCGTCCCGTGCCACCGGGTCGTCCGCAGCGACGGGATGATCGGCCAGTACTCGCTCGGCGGACCGCAGAACAAGCGAACGATCCTGGCCGACGAGGGCGCCGATCCCGACGGCCTCGAGGCCCTCGGCCGGGCCGGCGTCCGCTACTTCGGCTCGGACACGACCCACATCTACTGCATGCCGACGTGTCGCGACGCACGCCGGGTCACGGAGCGCCACCTCGTCCACTTCCCGTCGGCGAAGGCGGCATCGGCGGCCGGCTACCGGCCGTGCATGCACTGCCGGCCGCTCGGAGCCGCGGTGGCCTGAGCTCGCCCACGGCAGGCTTGACGAGGAGGCCCGGTGGAACGGCGTGGCGGGTGGCCGACGCTCGTCGTACACTGCCCGTACTTTGGACCAGTCAACTATGCCAACGAGCGCGCACAGCCGACCGGCGTCGGCGGTCCTCGTGTGGACCGCGATCGTCATCCTGTACGTCGTCTGGGGCTCGACCTACCTCGGGATCCGGGTCGCCATCGGCTCGATCCCACCCTTCGTGATGGCCGCCGTCCGGTTCGCGATCGCCGGCGCGGTGATGCTCACCATCGTCGCCGTCGTCCGCCGCGGACAGATCACCCGCCCCACCCTGCAGGAGTGGCGCGACACGTGCATCATCGGCGCGCTTCTCATGGGTGGCGGCATGGGCGCGGTCGCCTGGGGCGAGCTGACCGTGCCGTCCGGCATCGCCGGCGTCCTGATCGCGATGATGCCGGTCTGGATCGCGGTCTTCGGACGGATATTCCTCGGCGAGCGCCTGCCGGGGCTGGCGGTGGTCGGCATCGCGACCGGGATGGTCGGTGTCGCGATCCTCGTCGGATCCGGGGTGGTCATCGACCGCAGCCTCGACCCCGCAGGCATCGCCGCCCTGATCTTCTCGCCGATGTCCTGGGCAGCCGGCTCCCTGTTCTCGGCCCATCGGGCCCGGCTGCCCCGCGACCCGTTCCTGACGACGGGCATGGAGATGATCGCGGGCTCGATCGTGCTGGCGATCGCGGCGTTCCTGACCGGTGAGGTCGCGACATTCCGTCCGGAAGCGGTGACCGGCGAGTCGCTCCTCGCCCTCGTCTACCTCACGGCGATCGGGAGCCTCGTGGCCTTCACGGCGTTCGCCTGGGTGCTCCGCCAGGCTCCACTGCCCCTGATCGCGACGTACGCCTTCGTGAATCCGGTGGTCGCGGTCTTCCTAGGCTGGCTGATCCTGCACGAGGCCGTGACCCGGATCCAGTTCGTCGCCGGGGCGGTCATCGTCGTCGGCGTCGCCTTGCTGATCCTGGCGCGGGGACGGATGCGCGCCCCGCAACCGGCCCGTCGACCGATCGCCGACCGGGACCGCTCGGCCGCGGCCTGACCAGCGGAGCGATCCTGCGCAGCCCTCGACCTCGCCCGTTCGATCCTGGCCGATTCGGGGCCAGGTCGGTCAGCGCGTCAGCCCGACCGCACCTCGGCAGCCACCGTCCGCGCGACGCGTCGGGCGAGGGCCATGATCGTGATCATCGGGTTGACGCCCAGCCCGGTCGGGAACAGCGAGCCGTCTCCGACGTAGAGACCCGGGATCGGCGCGCCGCTCCGGGTCCGGACGCGGCCGGCCGGGTCGCACGGATGGTCGTTGACGGCGGCGCCCATCCGGACGCTGCCCATCTGGTGGGCGGAGAAGACCGAGCCACGGTTCGCGCCGAAGTCGAACGACCGGAGCCCATCCTCGAAGACGACGAACGAGCGTTCCTCCTGGCCGGGGGCGAACCCGCTCCGGCCGTGCCACCGCGGCGGCGTCCCGACAGCCACGATCTGGCGCGCTCCGGCGGCCCGGACGATCCCGGCCATCGACACCATTGCGTGGCGGAGCGTCGCGACGCCGCGTTCGTCGAGGGCATAGTCGATCCGGGCCCGGCCGCTGCCGGCGAGGCGGACGCGGCCCGCGCCGCCGTCGCGGGTGACGGCGATCAGCGGCGCGACGTGGCGGATCCGGCCGAGCAGGTCGGCATGGGCGTCGGTTCCTTCCCAGGGCAGGGCGAGAGCGATGAGACCGGGATGGCCCGGCGCGGACTCGATGACGTAGCCGTTCCGGGCGCCGGCCGGCCGGCTGAACTCCAGGGACCGAGCCGCCTGCATCGTCCCGCGCCACATCTCGATCGGATCGTCGAACAGGCCGGCGACGACGGGCGCCGGGTGGAGGCGGAGGTGGCGGCCGATCGCCGGATGATCCAGGCCGCTGGCGAGCAGCACGGCGGGCGAGCGCAGCGCGCCCGCGGCGACCACGACCTGGGCGGTCCGCACGACCAGGCGTCGGGTCCGCGGCCGCAGCGGATCGCCGCCGGGACCCAGCGCCGGCTCGCCCGTTGCCGGGTCGACGACCAGGACGTCGGCCTCGACACCGACAACCCGGCCGTGCACGATCAGGACGCGCGTCACCCGGGCTCGATCGACGACTCGCGCGCCTGCAGCGACGGCCGTCGCGAGGTGTGCTCGCATCCCGGACTGCTTGGCGCCGCGCGGACAGCCGAACGGGCAGCTCCCGCAATCGCCGCAATCGGTGGCATTGCGCCGGATCGGCGCCGCCTCCCAGCCGAGGTTGGCCGCGCCACGGAGGATGACGGCGTCCTTCGGCGGGATGGCCGTCGCCGGCGCGACGCCGAGCTCGACCTCGATCGTTTGGAGGTCGGCGTCGAACTCGGCGCCGTCGATCCCGTCGATCCCGTGGTCGCTGGCCCACTCCGCCCGGACGTCGTCCGGCGGCGCGATGCTCGTCATCCAGTTGACGAGCGTGCCACCGCCGACCGCGGTCCCGGCGAGCATCGTGATCGCCCCGTCCCACGTCGTGAGCAGCCCATGGTTCAGGTAGACCCGGGAGTAGGCGTCGAGCTCGTCGGTCGGGAGGTGGGCCTCGTCGAGGAAGGGGCCCGCCTCGACGACGACGACCGATCGACCGGCTCGGGCGAGCTCGGCCGCGATCACCCCGCCGCCCGCCCCGGAGCCCACGACGACGACGTCCGCGTCGAGTTGCACCGCGTCGTCCGCTCCGGTCGGGGGGCCGTGGATGTCCAGCGGCCGGATCGCGGCGAGCAGGGCCGTGACCGGCGGACGCTCGGGGATGTAGCCGATCGCGGCGTGAAGGGGATTGGCGATGCCCGGCGGACCCGGATCGGCGTAGGCGAGGAAGGTGAGGAGCTTGCGGAACGCCTGGTAGGCGGAGCGGCGGAGCGGGAGCCGCGAGTTCGCCCAGGCAAGGAGGACCCGCTCGCGATCGGCCGGCGTGCGGTCCCGGAACGCGATCGGCCGGCCGGTCAGGAGCAGGTTGGCCAGGCGCGACTCGAACAGGCGGAGGACGAGCCGGAGCTGGCGGACCTGGGCGGGGTCGGCGGCCCGGGCCAGGGCCTCGGCGGCGAGATTGGACCGCCGGACCGAGCCGCCCCGGACGAATGTCTCGGCCAGCTCGGCGAGGGTCGCGAGGTCGGCGACGGACCAGCCGGGCGGGATGGTCGGTGGCTGGCTCGACATCGACGGATCGTGCCACATGCACGAGGACCGGATCGGTCGGCATCGCGCCGTTGCCGATCGGTGGAGAACCGTCGCGGGCTGAGACCGCCGGTCGTCCGACCGCCGCCGGTCAGACGGTCCGGCGCCGCCGATGGCCGAGGATCGCGGCAGCGAGCAGGGACCCCGCCGCCGCGGCCAGGACGACCCCGAACCCGGCGGCCCGCGGGTTGCCGTTCAGCAGCCCGCCCACGACGACGTGCCACAGCCCGAACGCCGTCGCAGCGATGAGGACGACGATGACGACCGCGAAGCCGACCAGGCGCAGGTCCCGGACCAGGATCACGCCCGCCCGGCGACGGCGCCAGCACCAGCGCCCGGACGCTCCCAGCCCTGGGCCGGCAGCGGCTCACAGCGGAGCGGCCTGTCCGACCGGTAGCCGAGGGCGTACTCGCCCTGGATGATCGTGTGGAGCTGGCTCGTCCCCTCGTAGATGACGGCCGCCTTGGAGTTTCGCAGGTAGCGCTCGACCGGGAACTCGTTCGAATAGCCGTTCGCGCCGTGGACCTGGATCGCGTCGAGCGCGGACTGGACCGCGTGCTCTGTGGCGTGCCACTTGGCCAGCGATGTCTCGCGGGTGTTGCGGAGACCCTGGTTCTTCAGCCACGCCGCCCGCCAGACGAGGAGCCGGCCCATCTCCGTGCCGGCGGCCATCTTCGCGATCAGCTGCTGGACCAACTGATGGCGACCGATCTCCTGACCGAAGGTGGAGCGCTCGTGGGCGTACTTGAGCGATGCGTCGAGACATGCCTGGGCGAGCCCGACGGCACCCGCGGCGACGGTGAACCGGCCCTGGTCGATCGCGCTCATCGCGATCAGGAACCCCTCGCCCTCCTCGCCGATCCGGTGGTCGGCCGGCACGACGCAATCGTCGAGATTGATCAATCCCGTGTTGCCGGCCCGGATCCCGAGCTTGCCGTGGAGCGTTCCGGTCGTGAGGCCGGCCATTCCCCGCTCGAGGAGGAAGGCCGTCACCCCGCGCCAGCCCTTCGAGCGGTCGACCGAGGCGAACACGAGGAAGTGGTCCGCCAGGTCGGCCAGGCTGATCCAGATCTTCTGGCCGTTGAGCCGGTACGCGGCCCCGTCACGGCGGGCGGTCGTCGCGAGGTTCGCCGCGTCCGTCCCGACGCCCGGTTCGGTCAGCCCGAACGTCGCCAGCTTTTCGCCCCTCGCCTGGGGCGCGAGCCAACGCTCCTTCTGCTCGTCCGTCGCCCACTGGAGGAGGGCCAGCGAGTTCAGCCCGACGTGGACGCTCTGGACGACCCGGAATGCCGTGTCGGCCCGCTCCAGCTCCTCGCACAGGATCGCGAAGCTGAGGTAGTCCATCCCGGACCCGCCCCACGCCTCGGGGATCGGCGCGCCGAGGAAGCCCTGCTCGGCCATCTTCGCGAAGAGCTCGCGATGGACCTCGCCCTTCTCGTCCCACTCGCGGATATGGGGCAGGATCTCGGCCTCGGCGAAGGCCCGCGCCGCCTGCTGGACGAGGCGGTTCTCATCGGTGAGCTGAAAGTCGACCATCGCCGAATGCTAGCCGCTCGGCGCGTCACCGGCGGCGCGTCTCTCGGGCGTCGCGATCGGCGACCGCCGCCGGCCGCGTCCGATCGCGGCGTCGAGCCCGACGAGGTGGTCGGGCCGCGGCGACGGTGCTCGGCGTCGACGCACCGGGCCGAACGGCCCAGCCGGGGCCGGAGCCGCGCTGGCATACTCGGTCGATGACCGACATCGCCGTTCCCGCCGCCCTCCCGGCCGATCTCTCGACCGTCGCCGACCACATCACCCCCGTCCTCGGCCGCTACTTCGAGCGGACCTGGAGCCACGGTGAGGGCCACCGGCTGTACGACTCGGGCGGGAAGGCCTACCTCGACTTCGCGAACGGCATCGCTGTCACTGCGCTCGGCCATCACCACCCCACGGTGACGGCGGCGATCCATGCCCAGGTCGACCGGCTGATCGGCCCGACCGGGGCGATGGGCTTCGCCGAGCCGGTCGTCCGCCTCGCCGACATGCTTGCCGAGACGCTGCCGGCCCCGATCGAC
>DATAIW010000014.1:0-8235 GCA_036262455.1 Candidatus Limnocylindrales bacterium
GCGCGGGCTTCAGCGTGCGTGGCTCGGTCGCAACTCCGACGATGCCGAGCGCGCTCACCGCTGATCTGACTCAGCCACTGAGTCAGGGAGAACGCCGCGACCGGCCGCAAAGGCGCGACGGCCATCGACCCTGTTGGGAGATAACCTCAGTTCGTCGCGGGCGGGGCGAGGTTCGGCGTGGAGGCGCCGGTAGCCCGTGGCGGCTAACCTAACTGGGCGCCGGTACGACGAGCCATTCTGCCGCCGTTCGGGGCAAGTGGTCAGGGCACGAATATCTGGCCGAGTCGAGGGCGCCTTGAGCCGTCTCGATCCCCTTGGCCCGACCGGGGCGAGTACCTGGCCGGTCAGGGGTGTGCGTGGGCCATGCGCCGCGGGCCGGTCAGGCGCGGATCCGGCGCCTCGCCATCTCGCCCTCGATCTGGCGTTCCGCCTCGACGTAGCGGTCGATCTGCTCGCGGATCTGGTTCGCCTCGGGGGTGTAGAGGTGGACCTGCTGCTGGAGGATGTACGACAGGCGGCGGCTCGTCATCCGGACGTGATCCAGGTTCTTCATCAGGACCAGGGGATCCATCGAGGCGAGGTCCGTCGGGTGGTACATCTGCTGCATGGCCGCATTCTAGCCGCGCCGCCGTCGCGCGCGACGACCGAGCGACCGGCTCCAGGCGAGCTCCCATCGGCTGCCAGCGGCGGCGCTGACGTCCTTCCAGCCCGCCGGGAGGTTGGCCGGGATGATGACGGCCGACGGCGCGGCGTCCTTCAGATCGCGCGCAACCCGCGCGGCGGCCAGTCCCAGTCGATCGGCGTTCGGGCGGCGGACAGGGCGCGACGCCGGCCGGCCTCCGTCGCGCCGAGGACGAGGATCCGGTCGGTCTTCGTCGCCTGGCCGGCCTCGGCTCCCCACAGCTTGGTCATCTTCCGGCCAGCCGCGACGTCATCGAGGGCGATCCCGGCGAGCCGGTACCCCTCGGGCTCGGCCGCCCGCTCCCAGACCCGCTCCGCCAGCCCGATCGCGCCTCGGATCGGCCGTCCGCGATCGGTCTCGACGTCGCCGATCACCAGCACGACCACGGCATCGTCGGCGAGGACGGTGCGGAGGTCGGCCAGCACTTCGCGAAGGAAGACGAGATAGGGCTCGCGGTGGTGGGCGTCGTCGAGCGCGGCGTCGATCGCCCGGGCGTCCTCGCCGAGGAACCACGTCCGGAGCCAGTTGTAGTAGCCGTACTTGACGACCCGAAGGTAGGGCGGCGACGTGACGACGAGCCGCACCCGCTCGGGCAGGCCGCGTTCGCGGAGGGCCGTTCGCGCCCGCCCGGCACTGTCCCGGGCGTTGCCGAGGAGGGCGATCCCCGGCGTCCGGGGGAGCGCCTCGCGGTGGAGGCGGGCAAGCTTCTTCTCGAGCCCGCCGAACACGTCGCGGTCGGGCGATGCGAACGCGGTCCGGGCGGCGAAATCCCGGACGTAGCGCGGCGCCATGCTGAAGGTGTTCGGCATCAGCTCGGAGAGGTACGAGGCGCTCTTGCCGTGGAGGATCCCGGTCAGGGCGGCGGCCAGGAACCGGTCGGTCCGGTCGTCCTGGCGGAGCACGGTCCGGACGTACAGCAGCTGCCCGAGCGTGCGGCGGTGGAAGGCCACCGCGACCTCCTTCGGGACCGTCTCGGCGCGGGCCGCGGCATTCCGGCTGCCGGCCACGGGAATGCCGACGGTCGGCGGGTCGGCGGTGTCCGCGAGGACCTCGTCGGCGAGAGCCAGCCACTCCGCGGACGATGCTGCCCAGCCGAGACGGAGGGTCGCAAGGCGGGTCGCGGCCTCGGCCGGCGCGGCCGGTTCGACCTTGGCCGCCGTCAGGAGGTGGGCGAGCGGGTTGAGGTCGTTGCCGACGCCGATCCGGCCCTCGGCGCAGGCCTGCAGGGCGGTCGTGCCGCGGCCCGAGAACGGGTCGAGGACGACATCGCCGCGCCGCGAGTAGCGCCCGATGAAGGCGTGGGCGAGAGCCGCCGGGAAGCTCGCCAGGTAGGAACACATCGGGTGGAGGGCGGGGCCCCAGAGCCGCGCCTGGTCCTTCCACTCCGGGGCGATCGGGAGGACCGGCAGTGCTGCCGGGACCTCGAGGTCGAGCGCGAGCTGGGCGGCCGTCGGCCGCGGGCCGATCGTCATCCTGGGCTGGTGCTCCTGCTGGCTGACGGGCCGCGGAGCATACCAGACCGGATTCGCCGGTTCGGTCGGGTCTTGCGCCGGTTGGGAACGAGGAATCCGACGTGGAACGGTCGCCGTTGCCTCGCCCCGGTCAGGCCGCGACGACCCGGTTGCGACCGGATCGCTTGGCGAGGACCAGTCCCACATCAGCCCGCGCCATGACGTCGTCGAACCGCTCCTCGTCGGTCGCCATCGCCGCACAGCCGGCGGACACGGTGGCGGTGATCGGTGAGCCATCGGGACTCGTTACGGCGACCGTGGCGAACGCCATCCTGATCTCCTCGGCCACGGCCATTGCTTGCTCGACCGTCGCCCCGTCGAGGATCGCGAGGAACTCCTCGCCACCGTAGCGGGCAACGAGGTCGGCGCCGCGGAACCGCCCGCGGAGGATATCGGCGAAGGCGCGCAGGATCGCGTCGCCGGCCTGGTGGCCGTGGCGCTTGTTGATCTCGCCGAAGTGGTCGAGGTCGAAGATCGCGACGGCCGCGCGGTCACGGGTCCCGCCCGGCCGTCGGGCCCGGACGGCCTCGAGCCGGGCGATGGTCGCATCGAGATGGCGACGGTTGAAGAGGCCGGTGAGGGCGTCACGGACGGACAGCTCGATGACATCGGCATGGAGGAACGTGTTCGTGATCACGAGGGCGACGACGCCGGCCAGGATCGGCAGGGCCTCGAGCTCGTCAGGTGTGAACGGTCGATCGAGGTCATGGCGCACGAGGGACAGCGCGCCGACGACGACGTCGTCGCGAATCAGCGGTACCGCAACGCCCGCCATCGGCTCGGTCGGGGTTCCGGCCGCGATGGCGGCCGGATGGGCCGTCGGGTCGTAGCGATGATCGACGACGAGTGCCCGGTCGCGGATGGCTCGCCCGGCAAGGCTGCTGCCAGGCTCGATCGGCAGGCCGAGGTACTGCTGGTCGCGGCCCGCCACCGCCCGGATGACGTACCGGCCCGTCGGGCGATCGAGGACCGTCAGGCCGACCGAATCCGCGGCCAGGACATCGGCCAGCTCATCGACGATCGCCTGCTGGACGCGGTCGGGCTCGAGCGTCGCATTGACGGCCGTGGCGAACGATGTCAGGCGCCGGAAGAGCTCGGCACGGGCGGCAAGACGCTCCCGTTCGCCGGCAAGAGCGAGGGCCGACGCCATGCGCTCGGCGACGAGTCGCATCGTCCCGACGTCGCTCGCGTCGAGGTCGGCGGGCGCCCGGGCCTCGACATTGATGATCCCGACCAGCTCGTCATCGACGACCAGCGGCGCGCTGATCTCGGCCATGACGACGTCGGCGGCGCTGAGGTAGTCGGCGTCGGCCGCGACGTCCGGGACGAACGCGAGGGCATTCGTGCGCATCACCCGCCCGATCACACCGGCGGAGCCGTCGAACTCGTCGATGACCGTGTCGTAGCCGGCCTGCGCGGCGATCCAGACGCGGGCTGCGGAGCCGAGGTAGATCGAGACGAAGTCGTAACCGAGATCGTCGCGCAGCAGGCCCACGATCCGGGCGAGGGTCTCGGGGGCGGGACCGGTCGACGCCAGCAGCCGGCCGACGCTCTCGACCGCCGCGACCTGGCGGGAGCGCCGTCGATCACGGGCCAGCGAGGCGCCCAGGCGTCGGACCGTCACCGTCAGCGCCGAGATCGATCGGCGTGTTCCGATCGACAGGAGAATCGCCGTTCCACCCAGGGCGACGGCTCGCTGCGCGTCGAGGGTCAGGTTGTCGGGCGTCGCGGCGAGGACGGGCAGCAGGTACAGGGCGATCGCGGCCGAGCCGACCAGCAGCGCCTGACGGGTGCCCTGGGCGGCCGCCAGCGCGACGACCGGGATGTACAGGGCTCCGGTCGGACGGAACTCGCCGGTCCGGAGCAGGGCCGTGACGACGCTCACGTACAGGATCGCGAGGGCGAAGCGGCCGAACGCGATCATCGTCCGCTGGCTCGCCGTCGGCCGAAGGTGCGGTGCCATGACGGCCGCGATGGCTTGCGCGGCGAGGAACTCGATGCTGATCGCGAGCAGGCGCGATTGATCGCCGTCGCCGCCGATCGCGGCGACCGCCATCGACGTGGCGACCAGCCCGAGCGCGAGGAGCGCCTGGGGGTCGGCCGAAAGACGCCGCAGGGTCCGGTTGTCGGCCCACGGCCGTCGTCGCGGGCGCGACGCGGGCAGGGGCAGGCGCAGGGTCGTCATCGCGCCAACCGTAGCGGTGCGTCCGCGCGCCGGTCACCGTGACAGTGGTCCCGACGGGACTGGTCCGTTCGCCGTAGGACTTGCCGGTCGCGGCGGAACGACCAGGGCGGCGTTGGCCGCTGCGTTCCTCGCTCACGGCCATCGGAGGCCGCTCACTCCGGTGCTCGGGGCCGCCTTGCCCTGGCCGCCCCTCCGCGACACGTGGGTCGGAGCGCGGCGGAGACGACCAGGGCGGCGTTCAGCCGCCGATCAGCCGGAGATCGACCCCACCTTGACGACGGTCTCGCTCGAGGTCTCGTCGAGCTTGAACGAGTCGTTCACGTCGTAGATCACGCGCTTCCGCTTCTCGTCCTTCTCCACGAACCGGATCGGCCGGGTGAGTCCACGACGGTTTCTGGGTGTCCACACCTGCCCTTGGGGAGCGTCATGGCAACCGCGAACCCACCAGGTGCCGAACGATCGATGGGGTAGATTCGTGCGAGAACCAAGCAGCTGACCGCGTCCCCGTAGCTCAGTGGACAGAGCAACCGCCTTCTAAGCGGAAGGTCGCAGGTTCGAACCCTGCCGGGGACGCCATCCTCTCGCCCGCAACGATTGCGCGACGCTCGCGGGCAACGAGTTCAGCCGAGGTCCGCGCCCTCCATCTCGAGCTCGTCGGGATCGTCGAGGACCGCGTCCGCGTAGCACCAGCGCCAGGCCTCGCCCGGTTGCTTGGAGCGCGCCACCGGATGCCCGGTCTCGGCGAAGTGGGCCGACGCGTGCTTGTTGAGGCTCTGGTCACAACAGCCGACGTTGCCGCACGTCAAGCAGAGCCGGAGGTGGTGCCACGTGTCGCCGCTCGCGATGCACGCCGCGCAACCCTCAGACGCGGGCGCCACCTCGCGCGACTCCCAGAGGTGGGGGCAGGTACTCATCGCGCGGGAGCGTACACCTGCGGGACGGGCGCGATCAGGATGCCGACCTGGTCCTGGACCCGTCAGCCCCGTGGTCGCGACGGTCCGGCCTCGATCCGCCGCCGGATCGTCTCGACCGTGCCGGACTCCCAGTCCGACTCGATCCACCAGGTCGCGCCCGCGGCGGCGTGCTCCGTGACCGTCGCGACGCCTGCGGCCGGGTCGTCCGCGGGCGTGTTCCCCTCCGCGACCACGTCCCAGGCACGATCGCGGGTCGCGGCCGGCCATTCGCGCTCGGCCCAGTCGACGATCTCCCGGATCGCGGCGGCGCCCTCGACCTGGGCGACGACCCCGTCCCAGTGCAGGGTCCGTCGCATCGACCGCTCGTTCGGCCAGGCACCGACCGTCCAGATCGGGATCCGCGGCTGCTGGACGGGGGTCGGCCGGAAGGTCATCGGCTCGAAGCGGTAGTGGCGGCCGGCGAAGCCGAATGGCTCGCCCGTCCACAGACCGCACAGGATCTCGAGGCTCTCGTCGAGCTTCTCGGCCCGGATCCGGGCTTCCGTCGGCTCGCCGACGTTGCCGAAGGCCGCGTCGTCGGTCGTCCCGAGCCCGACGGGCAGGACCAGCCGGCCGTTCGACAGCCGATCGAGCGTCATCGCCTCGCGGGCGAGCTTCCACGGCCGGCGGCGGGCCGGCGGCGTGACGATCGCCCCGAGCGTGACCCGCTCGGTCCGCATCGCCATCGCGGCCATGACGACCCACGGGTCGAATGTGTCCATCGTCCCGATCGCGACGCCGTCCCAGGTGAAGACGCCGTCCCAGCCCCGCGCTTCGGCGAGCGCCGCGAGCTCCGCCGCAACCCGCGGCTCACCGGTGGTGACGATGATCCCGAGCTTGATGGCCACGCCCCGATGGTAGGGGAGGCGACCCCGGGGCGCGTCAGGAGGCCGGCGGGCTCACGGCGCGACCGCGGTCACCTCCACGATCGACGGGACCGTCGCGGTCGTCCGCGGCAGGTTGATGCCGACGTCGATCATCCGGACCACGTTGGCGGCGCTCGTCGCGCATGGCTCGTTGACGAGCCGCCAGGCGTTCCCGTCCGGGCTGATCGCAAGCGTCGGGGTCGTCGCGCACGCCGGACCGAGCCAGATCACCGTGAACGTATTGTCGTCGGTCGCGCGGAGGCGGATCCCCGCGGCGCCAACGCTGGCGGCGGTCGTGGACGGGTCGTAATAGCCCTCGATCGTGTTCACGACGTAGCCCGGATCGGACAGGGTCAGGTCGTAGCGCTTGTCGGCCGAGTCCGGTGCCGCGGCCGTCCAGTTCGGCATGTCCACCCCGCCGCGGCCGGCGACGAGCGATGTGGAGAGTGTCGCCGCGGAGACTGGCCGGCTGAACGTCAGGACGAGCGATCGCCAGGCCGCCATCGCATCGCCCCCGCAGAGGGGCCGGTCGATCGTGAAGCCCGTCGCCGTCGGATCGATCGTCAGGCGGTGGACCGTATCGCACGGCGATCCCTCCCACGTCAGGCGGAGGGTCGTCGGGTCGTCGTTGGAGATGTCGAACTGGTGCGCGGGCTCCGTGTCCGGCACGGTCCCGGACATCGCCTTGACGAGCAGGCCGGACTCGTCGACGACGTCGATCGAGACCGCGTTGCCGCTACCGTGGGCCAGGGCGACGTGGATCGGGGCGACCGCGGGCGAACCGAGCGGCTCGAGCGGTGCCGCCGAGCCCGAGGGTTCGGGACCGCCCGCTGGCGGCCACTCCGCGAACGTCGAGGACCATTCGCCTTCGGACATCGCCGATCGGAACCGGAGACGGACGATCCGGTCGATCGGCAGGGAATCGCCCAAGCAGCGCTGGCGGCCGACCTCGATGATCTTCCCGGGTTCGTCCACGTGGAGCGAGCCGCCGATCTCACACGGCGTTCCCTGCCACGTCACGAGGAACACCGCAGAGTCGGCCGGATCCGCGACCACGCGGATGTCCGTCGGCCCGACCGTGGCCCCGTCGCCGGGCTGTACGGAATGGGCTTCGATGAGCTCTCCCGTCACGTCTGTGACCGTGATGTCGAACGGCTGCCCCGCACTCACCAGGATCGGGACCTGGGCCGAGAACGGCGCGGGCGGAGCCGATCCCGACGGCTCGGTGGTCGGCGCAGCCGACGGCTGGGCTTGGGTCGGCGCGGGCCCCGATGGTGAGGGGACGACCAGCCCCGGATCCGTCGGCTGGCGCCCGCCGATGACCGCGGCCCCGATTGCCAGGGCGAGCAGGGCGAGCAGGCCGAGCACGAGGCCCGGCCGCATGACCAGCGACGATCGACCGGTGGAGGCCATCACGTCGGACCGCAGCCAGCGGAGCGGGTCCGGGCGGCGCGGCGTCGTCCGGGCGTGGGCGAGGGCGGCGATGACCGGCGCCTCGGGAGCGGTGTTCGGACCGTCCTCGAGAAACTCCGCCAGGGCGCGATCGAGGTCGATGAGGTTCGTCATGCGAGGGACTCCCGCCCGGCTCCCGGCCGGGTATCGGCTTCGATCGCGGCCCGCAGGGCGCGGGCGGCGTAGTGGATCCGCGAGCCGGCCGTCCCGATGGGGACCCCGAGGATGTCGGCGATCTCGGCCTGACTGAGGCCGGCGTAGTGCTGCAGGACGAGGACCGCCCGCTGCTCGGGCGTGATCCGGCTGAAGCCCCGTTCGAGCTGGTCGCGATCGGCGACGGCGCGATACTGGTCGGGGGCACGCGACACGTCGGCATCGGCCGGCAGCAAGGGCGCCGTCGGGTGGCCGTGGCCGGCTCGGCGGCCCTCGGCGGTCGATGCCCGCACGATCACGCGATACGTCCAGGCGTCGAAGCGGTCCGGGTCGCGGAGCTTCGGCAGGTCGTTCCAGATGCTGATCAGGGCCTGCTGGAGGGCGTCCTCGGCGAGGTACTGGTCGCGCAGGATCCGGTAGGCGATCCCGTAGA
>DATAIW010000015.1:0-8628 GCA_036262455.1 Candidatus Limnocylindrales bacterium
TCGCCGGGTTCGCGGCCGCGGCCGCCACGCTGCCGCCGCTCGGACGGGATGTCGTCTTCGTCCTCCTCCTCGTCGCCTTCGGGACGAAGGCCGGCGCGATCCCGCTGCACATTTGGCTGCCGCGAGCCCACCCCGTCGCGCCGTCGCACGTATCGGCCCTGATGTCCGGCGTGATGATCAAGGCCGGGATCTACGGGATCATCCGCCTCGGGATCGAGGTCCTGGGTCGCGGGCCGGAGTGGTGGGGGCTGCTCGTCCTCGCCATCGGGGTGACGTCGGCCGTGCTCGGCGTCCTCTACGCGTTGATGGAGCACGACCTCAAGCGCCTCCTCGCGTTCCACAGCATCGAGAACGTCGGGATCATCCTCATCGGCGTCGGGATCGCGCTCCTCGCCGTGAGCAACGATGCGGCACAGCTCGCCCGCCTGGCCCTGATCGCCGCGCTGTTCCACACGCTCAACCACGCGCTCTTCAAGGGCGCCCTGTTCCTCGGGGCAGGCTCCATCCAGGCGGCGGTCGGGACCCGGGACCTCAACGCCCTCGGCGGACTCGCCCGGGTGATGCCGATCACGACGCTCGCCTTCGGCATCGCCGCGGCGGCGATCAGCGGTTTGCCGCCGCTCAACGGCTTCGCGAGCGAGTGGCTGACCTTCCAGGCCCTCATCGGCGCCGGTGGGGAGAGCGGCCTCTCGCCGATCGCCCGATCCGCCGCCCTCCTCGCGGTCGGGGGCCTCGCCCTCACCGCCGCGCTCGCGGTCGCCTGCTTCGTCAAGGCGACGGGGATGGCGTTCCTCGCGCTGCCCCGGAGCGCCGCCGCGGCCGCTGCCCACGAGGTCAACCGCACGATGCGCTCGGCGGCGGCCGTCCTGGCAGCAGCGTGCGTCGCCGTCGGCCTGGCCGCCGGACCCGTGGCCGTCGTCCTTGCCGGCGTGGCGGGCGGCGTCATCGTGGCGAACCCGTCCGGCGCCGCGAATGGCGCGCTCGTCGCCGTCCAGGCGATCCCCGGCGGCGCGGCGTATGCCGCCGGACCGCTCGGCCTCCTGCTCGTGGCGCTGGCCGCGGGCACGTGGTTCGTGGCGGGACGCGGTCGAACGACCCGGCGAACCGCGACCTGGACCTGCGGGATCGTGCCGGAGCCCGCCTTCGAGTACAACGCGACGAGCTTCGCGAAGCTCATCCGCCTCTACTTCGGGCCGATCCTGCGGCCGGCGCGAGAGGTCACCGTGGAGCTCCATCCGGGAACCCCGTTCCCGCGGACGGTCCGCTACCGGGGCGAGGTGACCCACCTCCTCGATGAGCGCCTGTATGGGCCGTTGCATCGCGCGGCCGTGACCGCGGCCCAGCTGATCCGCCGCCTCCAGAGCGGCAGCCTGCAGCTGTACCTGGCCTACGCCGTCGCCGCGGTCATCGGCCTCCTCCTGCTCGCCCGCTGATGGCCGAGCTGACCACGTTCCAGGCCGTGGTCCTCGGGCTGGTCCAGGTCGGGCTGGTCCTGCTCATCGCTCCGCTCCTGCTCGGGGTCACGAAGCGGGTCAAGGCCCGCCTCCAGTATCGCCGCGGACCGTCGCTGCTCCAGCCATACGCAGACCTGGCGAAGTGGTGGCGGAAGGAGGTCGTCGAGAGCGACGCCGCGAGCCCCCTCACCGCGGCCGCTCCGGCGATCGGGTTCGCCGCGCTCCTGCTCGCGACGTTCCTCGTGCCGATCGTCGGCCAGCGTCCGCCCCTCGACGGCTGGGGCGATCTCCTGGTCGTCGTGGGGCTCCTGGCGCTCGGCCGGTTCGTCCTCGCCCTGGCCGCCCTCGATTCCGGCAGCGCGTTCGGGGGCATGGGCAGCAGCCGCGAGGTGGCGATCGCCGCCCTCGTCGAGCCGGCGCTCGTCCTCGCCCTGGCCGGCGCCGCGGTCGCGGCCGGCTCGACCGATCTCGGGGTGATCAGCCGGACCGCGACCGGGGCCGGGTTCGCCTGGTACGTACCGGCGGTCCTGCTGGCGGCGGCTGCCTACGCGCTCGTGGCCGTTGCCGAGACCGGCCACGAGCCCGTCGACAATCCCGACACGCATCTCGAGTTGACGATGATCCACGAGGGGATGCTGCTCGAGGCGTCCGGGCCGCGGCTCGCCATCCTGGCCTACACCGCCGAGCTCAAGCTGGTCCTCGTCGCGGCGCTCTTCGCCGCGGCCTTCGCACCGGCCGGGGCGGCTGGCGAGGTCGCCCCGATCCCGCTGCTCGTGGGCCTCGCGGCGGCGATCCTCAAGCTCGTCGCCGCTGCGGTCGTCCTCGGCGTCCTCGATGCGACCCTCCCCAAGCTCCGCATCCTGGCCCTCCCCGGGCTGCTGGCCACGGCATCCATCCTGGCCGCGGTCGGGCTCGCCGCGCGCATCTGGCTCGTCGCATGACGCTCGACCCGGCCGCCGCCGCTTCGATCATCGATGCCTGCGCGGCCGCCATCGTCCTCGTGGGAGTCGGCCTCGCGGCGACCCGCTCGATCGGTCGATCGATCTGGCTCGTCGCGATCCAGGCGATCCTCGCGGGGGTCGCCGCGATCGGCGTGGGCCTCGCGACCGGCGTCGGAGCGGTCGTGACCGGCGGCCTGCTGGCGATCGTCATCAAGGGTGCCGTGGTCCCGGTCGTCCTCGGCTCGATCCTGCGTCGGTCGGCCGTGCGCCGCGAGCGCCATCCGATCCTGGGGCCCCGCGCCTCGCTGATCGTGGCGGTGGTGATCGTCTTCGCGGCGAACGCTGCCGCCAGCGGGGTGACGCTCGGAGCCGGCGTCGCGGCGACCCGCGCCCTGCCGGCAGCGATCGCCCAGGTGCTGACGGGCCTGCTGATCGTCATGACCCGGCGCAAGGTGCTGTCGCTCGTCGTCGGCCTGCTCGTCTTCGAGAACGGGATCGCGCTGACGGCCTTCGCCCTGACCTACGGGATGCCGCTCGTGGTGGAGCTCGGGATCCTGTTCGACGTGCTGATCGCGGTGATCGTCGCCTGGGTCTACGCCGGGCGGATGATCGACGTCTTCGGGACGACGTCGACCGATCAGCTCCGGAACCTGCGCGGATGATCGAGCTCCTCGTCTCCCTCGTCGTCCTGGCGCCCCTCGGCGGCGGGGCGGCGGCATGGGTGAGCGACGATCGCCGCGCCGTTCGCCTGGCCGTCGGCGGGTTGGGCGTGTCCATCGCCGCCGGGCTCGCCCTGGCCGGCATCGTCCTGGGCTCCGGCCCCGTCCGGGCGTTCGATGGACTCGTCGTCGTTGACGCCCTTGGGGCCGCCATCCTCGTCCTCGTCCTGGTCGTGGCGGCGATCGCCCTGGCGGGCTCGCCCCGGCACCTCGACCACGAGGCCGCCGCCGCCCGTCTTCGTCCACATGACCGCGGTCGCTACTACGCCCTCCTCCTGTGGTTCGCCGGCGGCCTGGCGACGATCCCGCTGGTCGACAGCCTCGGGCTGGTCTGGGTCGGGATCGAGGCGACGACGATCGTCTCGGCCCTGCTCGTCGGGTTCGCCCGGACACCGACCGCGATCGAGGCCGCCTGGAAGTACCTGATCCTCGGTTCGATCGGGATCGGCTTCGCGCTGCTCGGGACGCTCCTGCTCTACGCGTCGTCCGTCGGCGTCCTCGGCGAGACGAGCGACGCGCTGGCGTGGACCCGGCTGATCGCGATCGCCCCGCGGCTCGACCCGGGCCTCGCCCGCCTCGCCTTCATCTTCGCCCTGGCCGGGTATGGCACGAAGGCCGGCCTGGTGCCCTTCCACACCTGGCTGCCCGACGCCCACAGCCAGGCGCCGAGCCCGATCTCCGCGCTCCTGTCGGGGGCAGCGCTCGCGGTGGCGCTCTATGCCCTCGCCCGCTTCCACCTCGTCGTCGTCGGCACACTCGGGCCGGCGTTCTCGTCGACGTTGCTCGTCCTGTTCGGGCTCCTCAGCCTCGCCATCGCACTGCCGTTCATCGTCGCCCAGGGCGACCTGAAGCGGCTCCTGGCGTATTCGTCGATCGAGCACATCGGCATCGCCACCCTGGCCCTCGGCTTCGGGGGTCGGGTCGCGCTGCTCGGGCTGACGCTCCACCTGGCCAGTCACGGCCTGGCGAAGGCGACCGCGTTCCTTGCCGCGGGCCAGCTCGTGGCCGAGCGCGGAAGCCGGCGGATCGGTCGCCTGGCCGGGAGCCTGGCACGATCGCCCGCCGACGGCCGAGCCCTGGTCGTCGCGAGCCTGGCCCTCGCGGGGCTCCCGCCGTCGGGGATCTTCGTCGGGGAACTCGCGATCATCTTCGGCGGGGTGCAGGCCGGGTGGGGCGCGGCGGCCGCGGCGGCGGCGCTGATCCTCGGCCTGGCGGTCGCCGGTCTCCTGTTCCACATCGTCCGGGTGGCGGTCGGACCAGCCGGGTCGCCGACCGGCGGATCCCGATCGTCCGGGCCGTCGACCGTGGCGCTGGCCCAGCCACCAGGCGCGACAACGAGTGCGCCATCGGCGCCGTCCCGCGGCTGGGCGGTGGTCCTGGCCACGCCGCTCGCCGTCGTGGTGATCGCCGGCCTCTGGACCCCCTCCCCCCTCGGAGCCGCGCTCGACCGGATCGTCGATGTCCTGGCCGGCGGTCATGGCTGAGCGGCCCGAGAACGCCCGACACCGGATCGGCGATGGCGTCGTGGAACTCGTCGACCCGGAGGCGCTCGGTCCGCGCGTCGCCGACCTCGTCGCCGCCGGTGGCCGTCACGTGATGCTGCTCGGGCTCGACGAACGCTCCGTCGGCGGCAACGGCCTGGCGGTGGAGGCCGTGATGCTGACCACCGACGGATCGCTGAACCGCGTCCGCGCGGCGCTCGCGCCGGACGAGCCGGCCTACCCGTCGATCAGCTCGATCATGCCGGCCGCGTCCTGGGACGAGCGCGAGCTGAAGGACCTCTTCGGGATCCTCCCGCACGGTCATCCCGACCCGCGCCGGCTCGTCCTCCACGAACGCTGGCCGCGCGGCCATCACCCGCTCCGCAAGGACGTCGCGGCCGGAGACCGGCCACCTGAGGCCGACCGCCATTTCGTCCCGTTCGAGGTCCACGGCGAAGGCGTCTACCAGCTCCCCGTCGGGCCGATCCACGCCGGCGTCATCGAACCCGGCCATTTCCGCTTCTCGGCCGTCGGCGAGCGGATCCTCCATCTCGACGCCCGGCTGGGCTTCGTCCACCGCGGGCTCGAGAAGATCGTTGAGGGGCGCTCGTTCGCGGCAGCGGCCCCGGTCGTCGAGCGCGCCTGCGGCGTGTGCACGGTGACCCACGGCCTCGCCTACGCGGAGGCGGTCGAACAGCTGACCGCGACCGGCATTCCCGAGCGCGCCCGCCGGCTGCGCGTGCTGCTGGCCGAGCTCGAGCGTCTCTACAACCACGTCGGCGATCTCGGCAACGTCTGCGCCGGGATCGGGTTCCAGCCCGCCGTCGCGCGGTTGGGCTGGCTGAAGGAGCAGCTGTTCCAGCTCAACGACGGGCTGACGGGGCACCGCTACCTGACGGGGATCGTGGCCCCCGGCGGGCTCTGGGCGGACGTCGATGCCGCCGCCCTCGCCGGCCTTCCGGCGCGTCTCGCCGCGATCGGCACCGAGCTCGCCGCCGCAATCCGCGCGATCCTTCGTTCCGAGGGCGTCATGGCCCGCTTCCACGGCACCGGCATCGTTCCGCAGCAGACCGCGCTGGCACTCGGCGCCCTCGGCGTGGCCGCCCGCGCCTCCGGGGTCGGGCTCGACCTTCGACGCGACCGACCGTCCGGCGGCTACCGCGACCTCGAGGTCCGTCCGGTCACGGCCTCCGGCGGCGACGTCGCGGCGCGGTTCCACGTCCGTGCCCAGGAGGCCCACGAGTCGCTGCGGATCATGCGCGAGGTGCTCGATCGCCTGCCGCCGGGCGACATCTCCGTCCCGCTCGCGGCCACGCCGGCTGTCGGCGAGACGGCTCTCGGCGCGGCGGAAGGGCCGCGCGGGGCGTCGTGGATCTGGCTGCGCGCCGGGAACGACGGGACGATCGACCGGCTCCACCTGCGATCGGCCTCGTTCGCCAACTGGCCGGTGGTCGCGGCCGCGGTCCCCGGCAACCTCGTCCCGGACTTCCCCCTGATCAACAAGAGCTTCGAGCTCTGCTACGCCTGCACGGACCGCTGACGATGCCCTTCGATGTCTTCGACCGCCTGCTCCGGCCGCTTCGCCGCGGGCCGGTCACGAACCGCTACCCCGACGTCCCGCTCGAACCGCCCGGGGCGACGCGCGGCCTGCCGGTGCTCGACGGATCGCGCTGCGACGGCACGGCTGCATGCGTCGAGATCTGTCCGACCGACGCGATCCGGCTCTCGGAGACGACGTGGACGCTCGACGTCGGCCGGTGCATCTTCTGCGGGGCCTGCGCCCGGGTCTGCCCGCGTGACGCGATCCGGCTCGGGAGCACGGTCGAACTCGCCGTGCGCGACCGCGACGACCTGGTGATCGTCACCCAACGGGAGGCCAGGCCGTGACCGACGAGCTCATCGAACCAGTGGCGTCGATGCCGCGGCTGCCCGCGGTCGTCGCGGCCACGGAGGCCGGGCGCCTCCGCCGCGCGATCCGCAAGGCGTTCGGCCGCTCGCTCCACGTCCGTCACCTGGACGCCGGCTCGTGCAACGGCTGCGACTGGGAGATCGCCGCCCTCCTGAACCCGTACCACGACGTCCAGCGTCTCGGGATCGACTTCGTCGCCTCGCCACGGCATGCCGACCTGCTGCTCGTGACGGGGATCATGACCCGCAACCTCGAGGCTGCCGCGCGCCGGACCTACGAGGCGATGCCGAGACCGCGCCTCGTCGTCGCGGTCGGAGCGTGCGCGATCAGCGGCGGCGTGTTCGCCGGGACGTACGCCGGCCGCGACGGCATCGGGGAGGTGCTGCCGGTCGACGTCTTCGTGGCGGGCTGCCCACCCCGCCCCGAGGCGCTCATCCACGGCCTGCTGACGGCCGTCGGCCGGATGGCCCCATTCCGCCCCGAGGGGGCCGAATAGCTCCGATCGGTGGTCGGTGACCTGGCCCGGCGCGGCGGGGACTCGCGGTTGCCGTGAGCCCGCCCGCGCGGCAGACCTCAGTACCGGGCGCTGGCCGCTTCGTCGACGATCCAGACTCGCTCGAGCGGCGCGGGTTCGTCCAGCGCTCGGCGCATCCGACCGATCGACGGGTTCACCGATGCCGAGCTGCGGAGCTACGTCGAGCTCCTCCAGCGGATCCAGGACAGCCTCGCGTCGGCGGCCGAGAGCGAGGACTGACCGTCCTCCCTTCGGTGGTGGCGGTCAACGGCGAGCGCGAGCCGCGTTCTCGGTCAACCGGACCGCGACGACCTTCGTCACGAGCGCAACCGGGATCGGCCGATCGACCGGGAACTGGATCGTCCCCTTGCCGGCGAGGACGGCGCAAGCTCCTCGCCGAGTGCCTCGACCACCGCTCCGCTCGCAGGAAACAGGCTGCAGTGACGCTTGTAGGCCGCGTATGACACCAGGAACTGCCCGCCGTGGCTCCGGAAGGCGGGCATCGAGTAGGCGATCGTCTCGGTCGCATCGGGTGCGGCAACCTTGATCGTCTGCCGAAGGAGGTCCACGGCCGCCCGCCGATCGTCGGGCAGGGAGGCCAGGTAGTCGTCGATACTCGTCGGTGAGGCCATGCTCGTCTCCTTCGTCAACGTGCGTCCACATCGATGGACGGCGCCGGGTCAACAGGGGCCTGCTCCTGCTGGAGCACGTAGACGTTCCCGTCCGGAGCCCGGAAGAAGAGCCAGCCATAACCGGGGTCTTGCGAACTGCCGAACAGGTCGGCCGCCCAGACCACGTCGGCGACGATCTCGATCCCGGCCGCCAACAGCTCGGCCCGAGCGGCGAGCAGATCGTCGACCGCGAACGAGACGGTCGGGCCATGGGCCGCAGCCGGAAGGAGACGCTCGTCGTACTGGCCCGGTCGGTAGACCTCGACGAAGTCGCGGTCGCCCGACTCGAGCGAAAAGACGCCCCAGCCAGCGTCAAGATGAGCCGACGGCAACCCGAGCACGTCCCGGACGAACCCGGTCATGGCATCGAAGTTCTCGGTCCGGACGCCGACGAAACAGACGCGACTGATGCGCACGATGGAACCTCCGGGAGCCGCCACGATCGATCCTGGGCGCGAGCGTCGTGGGAGGAGACGAGGCGCCGGTGCGCCAGGTGTCGGCCAATGCCCATCCCTGTTCCATCAGCCAGACCCGCACAGGATGACCCAGCCCGTGATCGGTTCGATGCAGAGCAACATCGCCGACTTGTAGCCGGGCCGGTCATCTGTGGCTCCTTCACGTCGCCGTCGATGCTCACGCCCTGGAACGGAGGGATGAGCGGAGACAAGCCTCCAGTACCAACCTCTTTGTCCCAGCTTCTTTGCTGCTGGAGATCGAGGTTAGCGGGGTGGAGCGCTGGCTGAGCCGCTCGACTGCCTGACGGTCGCAGTGACCCTCAAGCCCAGTGCGCTGCACGATGCGAGCCCGTCCCCCGCAAGCTCCTCGAAGGTCGCCGCTCGCGCTTCGCTTGCGCGGACATACCGGAGCGCGGGCCCAGTCCAAGACCGATGAAGGGCAAGTCGGCTGCGGCGGTTGGGTCTGGCGACCGATAATCCGGTC
>DATAIW010000016.1:0-12575 GCA_036262455.1 Candidatus Limnocylindrales bacterium
GACCGTGACGGTGGCGGTGAACTTCACCGCGCCGGTGCAGTTGAGGTCGTTCGGGCCATAGAGGTTGAAGGTGATCGAGCCGGTCGAGTTGAACCCGCCCGCCAGGAGCGCGCTGTCGGAGATGACGCCGCCGACCTCGACCGAGGCCGAGGCCGTGGTCACGACCGTCGGGTTGCGCGGCGTGACGATCACGTTCTCGTTGGCTTCGTTGCAACCGTTGGCGGTGGCGTTGTTGTTGGTGTCACCGCTGTAGTTGGCGATCCAGTGGTAGGTCCCGGCCGCGGTCGCCGTGTAGTTGCCGGAGCCGTAGGTCCCGTTGCCGCTGACGGTGATGGTGGCGGTGAACTTCACCGCGCCCGTGCAGTTGTTGTCAGCTGGGCCGTAGAGGTTGAAGGTGATCGAGCCGGTCGGCTGATAGCCGCCCGCCAGGAGCGCGCTGTCGGAGATCGCGTTGCCGACCTGGACCGAGGCCGAGGCCGTGGTCACGACCGTCGGGTTGCGCTTGGTGACGACGACGCTCTCGTTGTTGTCGTTGCAGCCACCGGACACGGCGGCGTTGTCGCCGTCGCCGCTGTAGCTCGCGACCCAGCGGTATGTCCCCGCGGCGGTCGTCGTGAAGTTGCCCGAGGCATAGGTGTCGTTGCCGTTGTTGACCGTGACGGTGCTGGTGAACGCCACCGTGCCGGTGCAGGTCGCGTCATTCGGGCCGTAGAGCTTGAAGGTGATCGAGCCGGTCGGGCTGAAGCCACCGGACAGGGTCGCGGAGTCGTGGATCTGGCCGCCGACCTGGACCGTGCCGGAGGCGTTGGTCACGATCGTCGGGATGTTCTTGTCGACGGTGACCGTCTCGAGGTTGCAGGCGCTCGACGCCGCGTTGTTGTTCGGGTCGCCGCTGTAGTCGGCCTGCCAGTAGTAGGTCCCGGCGTGGATGAAGGTGATGTCGTTGGAGTTCGGGACGATGTGGTTCACGACCGTCTTTGTGCCGGCGTCCGAAAGGAGGACCAGGCACTGAGGATCGCTGAAGACCTGGTAGTGGACGGTGCCGCCGGCCGTGGCCGTGGCGCCGCTCAGGGTCGAGCTGTCATGGACCGGCGTCCCGAGCGGAACGGTGATCGAGGCGCCGGTCCTGCCGTCGCCGGACAGCGACGTCGTGATCGCCGGGCTCGCCGGGCTGACGACGACGTTCTCGTTCGCCGCGTTGCAGGCGCCGGTGACGGGGTTGTTGTTGACGTCGCCGTTGTACGTCGCTCGCCAGCGGTACGTCCCGACCTGGGTGGTCGTGAAGTTGCCGGACGTCGCCGAGCCGTTGCTCAGCGCGATCGGGCCGCTGGTGAAGATCGCCGCGCTGCCGCAGCTGGTGTCGTTGGGGCCGTACAGGTTGAACGTGACGGTGCCGGTCGGGTTCTGGCCGCCCGAGACCGTGGCGGTGTCGTGGATCTGGCCGCCGACGATGACATCGGCCGAGGCCTGGGTCGCGATCGTCGGGATGAGCTTGTTGACGACGTCGTTCTCGCCGGCGTCATTGCACGAGCCGATCGAGGCGAGGTTCTTGGCGTCGCCGCCGTACGAGGCGATCCAACGGTAGGTGCCGGCCGTCGTCGGGATGAACGAGGCGGCGCCGTAGGTCCCGTTGCCGCTGACCGCGAACGGAGCGGAAACGAACGCCGGGGTGTTGGCGCAGGTGACGTCCGCCGGGCCGTACGCCCGGAAGACGATCGAGCCGCCGGCGTCCCCGGTCGCACCCGACAGCGTCGCGCTGTCCGCGATCGCCTGGCCCAGATTGACCGTCTGCTCCGCCGCCGTCGTGATCGCGGTCGGGTTCTTGACGACGGTGAAGCACTCGGTGGTCGCGTTGGTGTGGCTCGCGGCAAGGTATTGCGATGCCGCATCCGGGATGTACTCGGCCCGGAAGCAGTACTTGCCCGCGGCCGTCGGCGTGAAGCCGGCCGATGTCGCGGATCCGCCGTTCGTGGAGGTGGTCACGGTGACGCCGGCGGCGGCGCCGACCTGGGTGCCGCTGCCCTTCGGGCAGCCGGCGGCGGTGATGTCGGCCGGATTGCAGACGAAGAACTTGACCTTGCCGGAGGCGGGGCCGTCGCTGCCGGACAGAGTCGCGGTGTCGGTCACGGCCGCATCACCGAAGTGGAAGGTCGAGACCGAGGCGTCCGTCGTGATCGTGGGCGGAACGCAGGTGTTGAACTGGCCGACGGCAACATCCTTCAGGACAGCGTTGACATCCTGCGAGGTGCGCGTGTCAGCGAGGAAGCCGGAGAAGCACGGCGCCTTGCCCGGGGCGAAGAGCTGGTCGAGATCGATGCCGCCCTCGAAGAACGAGGCGGTCGGGAAGATGTTGTCCGGGCCCGACTTGGGGTGGTACGCCCACGGGGCGGCGGTCGGGGCCGTGTTGGCGATCGCGCAGGCCTTGTCGACCGCGGGGGAACCGGTGCACGCGTTGCCCGCGGCAATCTTGTCCAAGGTCCCATTGGAGCCGCCCGAGCCGACCCACTCATACAGGTCGATCGTGCTGACGACGCCGCCGTTGGTGAACTGGCTCAGGACGAGCAGGTCGCCGACCGTGTGCTGCGGGGCGAAGCCGCCGCTGGTCGGACCGCCCGTCAGACCGATGCCGTTCTTGAAGAACCAGAAGCCGACGTTCGAGTCGCCGTTGACGGCCAGCTTGTCGAGGCCGAAGTAGACGAACGTGTGACCGTCCTTGACGTACGAGGCCGCGTACGCGTGCTCGATGTCGTCCTTGTCCGGTGTGACGGTGTCCTGCAGCCATGCCCAGGACGAGGTGTTCAGGTCGTCCTTGGAGCCGCCGCCGGCAAAGCCGATGTCAAGGGAGCTGTTGTAGAGGTCGTCGATGAAGGTGAACCGGTTACCGGTCGCACCCGGATGTGAGTTCCAGTCGTCGCCCGTAACGGCGGCGTCGTTGAGGGCGTTGCCGTCGAGCTCGAACAGGTCCTCGTCGTGGACGGCCAGGGCCGCCGGCGCGAGGGCGAAGGTGAAGTACTGCAACAGCAAAGACAACACGAAGAGCGCCGACCACGACAGAGCCAGGCTCCGCCGCGTCCGCGCTCCCATGAAATGCCACAGTCCCCGAGATGCCATGTTCCTGTTCCTCCCGATCCCCGAGAACGAAACCACGATAGATAAGACCTCGCGAAAGAGATGGACCCCCTTGAGGTTCCCGAATGGGACCTCGAGTCCGTTCAAGCCGGCTTGGGGCCGGTACTTCCGGTTCCCCTGAAGAACCCTCCCGGACGGGAGGACACGGCCACTCTACGGCTGAACGGATAGGAAAAGGTACTGGTACGGATTGCGCATGACCAGTCCCAAATGCACTGTTGTCCACCGTTTGACACAACCGCGGAAAGCGCATTCCGGTGCGAGCGTGCACCGAGGTCCCAGGACCGATGGCGGACGAGGCTGGCGCGCTACCATGGGCGACCCATCGCGTCGCATGGCGGACGCTCACGCCCACCCCCCAGCGAGGCCTCGCCGATCGTGACCAGCCCGAGCCAGCCGACGACAGTGGCGCCCATCCGGACGCAGGTTCGCGAGGCCGTGGCCCGGGCCTGGCAGCGAGCGATCGAGGCGGAAGCCCTGCCGATCGTCGAGGATGGCCTGCCAGTCGTCGAGATCGAGCGGCCGGCGAGCCCGGACCACGGCGATTTCGCCGCCAGCCTCGCGCTGAAGCTGGCGCGACCGTATCGCCGCGCACCGCTCGACATCGCCCGCGCCCTCGCCGACGCGATCGCGGCGGACGCGGCCGATGCTGCCAGCGCCTCGCCGATCGCCTCGGTCGATGTCGCGCCGCCGGGCTTCCTGAACCTTCGCCTGACCGACACGGCGCTGGAGGGAACGGTGGCGACGGTCCTGGTCGATCCCGCCGGCTGGGGGCGTGTCCCCGCGGTCCGGCCACGAACCGTCAACGTCGAGTTCGTGTCGGCCAACCCGACCGGGCCGCTGACGATCGGCAATGCGCGCGGCGCTTTCGTCGGCGACCTCCTCTGCCGGGTCCTCGAGGCGGGCGGCCAGGCGGTCACGCGCGAGTATTACTTCAACGACTCGGGAGCCCAGGTCAGCAACCTGGGGGCATCGGTCGTCGCGGTCCGGCGTGGGGAGCCGATCCCCGACGACGGCTACCACGGCGCCTATGTCGAGGATCTCGCGCACGACCTGCCGGACGAGGTCCTCGCCGCAGCCGAGCAGCCTGGAGCCGAAGCAGCCGACGTCGTCGGGCGGTGGGCCGCGGCGCGGGTCCGGGCCGGCATCGAGGCGAGCCTCGAGCGGCTCGGCGTCCATTTCGACGTCTGGAAGAGCGAAGGCTCGCTCCACACCGAGGGTTGGGTCGAGCGCGCCGTCCAGCGCCTCCGTGGCGGCGGTCATGTCTACGAGCAGGACGGCGCGATCTGGTTCCGCTCGACGACGTTCGGCGACGACAAGGATCGCGTGATCTATCGGTCCGACGGCCGCCCGACCTACTTCGCCGCCGATATCGGCTACGTCACCGAAAAGTTCAGCCGCGGCTTCGACCACTTGATCTACATCTGGGGGGCGGACCATCACGGGACGGTGGCGCGGGTCCGGAACGCGGCGACGGCGATGGGCTACGACGCGGCCGCCGTCCAGGTCCTCCTCTACTCCTGGGTCCGCTTCATCCGCGACGGCCAGGAGATCTCGATGAGCAAGCGGGCCGGCGAATTCATCACCCTCGACGAGCTCCTCGCCGAGGTCGGCGTCGATGCCGCCCGCTGGTTCTTCGCCTCACGGGCAGCGACGACCGGGATCGACTTCGACATCGAGCTCGCGAAGAAACAGTCGGCCGACAACCCGGTCTTCTATGTCCAGTACGCCCACGCCCGGATCGCTTCGATCCTGCGCAAGGCGGTCGGCGTGGGTCTGGCCCCGGCGACCAATGTCGTCGGGGTGCTGAGCGGTGGGCCGGAGGCGGCGCTCGCCCGGGCAATCGCTCGGTTCCCGGAGGTCGTCGAGGACGCAGCACGATCCGAGGAGACCCACGGCGTCACGGCCTACGCGACCGAGCTCGCGACCCAGTTCCACGCCTTCTACCGCGACGCGCGGGTGGTCGACGCCGACGAGCCGGTGCGCTCCGCGGGCCGCCTCGCCCTCGTGTCGGCTGCCCGGGTCACTCTCGCCAACGCCCTCGCGCTGCTCGGGATCTCGGCTCCGGAGTCGATGTAGGCCTGGGTCGGCCGTGCCTCGGGCCGGTCGATCGGCCGGTCGGCCAAGCGGTTCGGTCGCCCGACGCGGGTTCGGTCGCCCGACGCGGGTTCGGTCGCCCCACGCCCGAACGGGGATCGGCACCCCGGGCCGCCGGCACCCGGCCGGCAGGCACGCCGGCACATCGCGGCCGAGCCTCAGCCGGCCAGACCGAGAGCGCCGGCGACGCGGTTGAGCGTGGCGTCGTCGGAGCCGATGACGATCCAGCGCTCCGCTCCACCGCTTCCCGGTAGCAGGGAGGCCGGGTTCGCGAGACCATCAACGAGAGACGCGGCGGCGGCTTCGAAGGCCGCCGCGTCGGCGGCGCTGTCCCAGGCCGTCCGGAGGATGACGCCCCAGGCGCCGTCCGGTCCCTCGACGAGGGCGATCCGGTCGCCACCCCAGCCGGCCGCCGCATCGTTCGCCGTGGCGGCATCGATCGCCTTGCTGCCGCGGAGCCAGACGGCGAGCTGGAATTCGCCGAACGAGTCCTCGAGAGCGACCTTCCAGCCGCCGCCGAGGCTCGTCACGAGGTCCTTCGGGAGGGTCACCGCAATCGGCGCCTCGCCGCTGGCGTACTTCTCGGGGTGGAGGATCTGTTCGGTCGAGGCGGGCGGCTTGCTGAACGCATCATTGACGGCCTGCCAGCCGCCGGACCCCTGGAGGCCCTGGACAAAGCTGAGGCCGCCGGTGTACGGGAAGAGCAGTGCCTCTCGGAGGATCGGCGGCATGTCCAGGAGGACCTTGGTCGACGGGTCGCTGCCCGCCTCGGCGAGGAGCTGCCCGAGATCGGCCTGGGTCAGGTTCTGGATTTGCCAGAGGCTCATCAGCAGGGTCGCATCGCCTTCGACCAGCGACAGTCTCGCGAACGACCGATCGCCCTGGCCGATCTCGTCGAGCTTGAGCGAGCCGATGTCGAAGTTCTGGTCCTGGAGCGCGTGGGTGAACTCGTGGGCGAACGTCGTCTTCTGGGCCGGCCCGAGCCCGCCCGACCGAGACACGACATACAGCGTCTTGTCGTCGGGGTTGTAGAGGCCGGCGACCTGGCTGCCGAGCAGGTTGACGTAGAGGTCCGTGAGTGACGCGTCGGCGGGCAGGAGGCCGAGCGCCTTGAGGATCCGCTCGTTCGCGGCGATGGTCGCCGGCGGGTTGTCCCTCGCGAACGAATCGGCCGTCAGCTTCTTGATCCCGGCGTCATCGAGGATCTTCGGGTCGACCTTGGTCGTGGGCTTCAAGCCGCGGATCGCGACCACCTGGTCCTCGATCGACGCGTAGACGGTGGCCGGATCGACGAAGGGCGTTGGCGAGGCACTGACGCCCGGCGTCGTGGCCGGCGTCGTGGCGGCCGTCGATCCCGACGGTCCGCTCGAGCCGCAGGCGGCCGCGATCAGCGCCAGGCAGGCGAGGAGCGAGCCGAGGCGGCGTGGACGGCGGTGGACGGCCTTCGCGAAGGCTGCTTGGCGGTGCATCGGCCGGATTGTTGCACGGGTCGTGGCGGTGGACGATGGCCCGGCAGTAGGGGGTTCCATGTCGCTTTCTTAATGGCTTCCCCGGTTGTCGTTGAACGCGTCAGGTCTAGCGTTCGTTTCGGACCGAACCCTCAGGGGTTCCATCCTCCCTCCCTCCGACCGGGGGCGCCGATTGGGCAGGCGTCCCCGGTCATTCTTTGCCACCCTCGCCCCCGCGCGACGAACGGAGTCACGCGACCCTTGGCGGGCTGTCGCGTTTTCGCGGGCGATCGGGCATCCCCGGAATGGCCGATTCCGGGTGATGCTTCGCGGTGCAGGTGCGTGTGCAAGAATCAATTCCATGGAACTGACCTGGTACGGACGGACATGCATTCGTCTCCGCGGCAAGGACGCCGTCGTGGTGGCCGACCCCTATCAATCGATCGTCGGGCCGACCGGGCGCGGCATCACCGGCGAGATCGTCACCTACTCGCACCCGGACGACCGTCCGCTGCCAAAGGCCAAGGGCCATCGTTCGCGCGACGGCTTGACCCTCCTGCCCTCATCTCTTGACGACGCCTTCGTCCTGGACGGCCCCGGCGAGTACGAGGTCCGTGACGTCCTGCTCACCGGCGTGCGGACGTACCGCGACGATGCGAAGGGCTCGGAACGCGGCAAGCAGATCGCCTTCGTGGTCGAGCTCGACGGGATGCACACGATCCACCTCGGGGAGATCGGCCATCTGCTGACCGAGGAGAAGCTCGCCGATATCGGCCCGGTCGACATCGCGTGTGTCCCGCTCGGCGGCGCGCTGTCGCCGCAGCGGGTGGCCGAGCTCGTCGCGCAGCTCGACCCGAAGATCGTCGTTGCGATGCCGCTCGACGAGGACGCCCCCGATACTCGCGAGGCGCTCGCGAAGTTCTTCCACGAGATGGGCGGCGAGCCCGCCGTCCAGCCGAAGCTGACGGTGACGATCTCGGGGCTCCCGGCCGAGACGACGACGGTGCTGCTCGAGTCGCGCGGCAAGATCTGAGCTCCATCGACCTTCCGCCCGATCGCCGCGTGCGCTCGGCGGTCCACGTTCGGTCGGCCCGCCCCCGTTTCGGTAGCCGAATATTGGGCGCTGCCGAGAGCGGGCCAACGCGATCTGCCCAGGGCTCGATATTCGGCTATTCGCAGTGCCCCGGCGCTGTCCTTGGCTGGCAGCCCGTACGGCGCGAAGCGCCGCTGCCGCTACGACCGGTCGAAGACGATCCGCCCGCGCTTGACGACCGTGCGGACGAGATCGGCCGCCGGCCAGTACGGGATCTGGCGTGAGGTGGGGACCGCCCAGATCACGAGATCGGCCTGCTTGCCGCCCTCGAGCGAGCCGACCTCGTCGGCCAGGCCGAGGGCGAGCGCCGCGTTGATCGTCACCGCCGCCAGCACCTCGTCGGGCGTCATCCGCAGGTTCAGGCAGGCGGCCGTCATCGCCAGCGGCAGGCTCGGCGTCGGCGATGTTCCGGGGTTGAAGTCGGTCCCGATCGCGACCGGGACGCCCTGCTCGATGAACGCGCGGGCGGGCGCATGGCGGTCCTTCATGAGGAACCAGGTGGTGGCCGGGAGCAGCGTCGCGACGACCGGATGGCCCTCGGCCGACGCCCGGGCCATGGCCGCGATGCCTGCCTCGGACGGGGTCGCGAGGTGGTCGGCAGTGGTCGCCCCGATCTCGGCCGCGAGCTCCGCGCCGCCGCTCGGTGCCAGCTCGTCGGCATGCAACCGCGTCCGCAGCCCGTAGCCCGCCGCCGCGGTCAGGATCCGTCGCGACTGCTCGGCCGTGAAGACTCCCCGCTCGCAGAACACGTCGGCCGCAACCGCCCGTCCCTGGGCCGCGACGCCTGGCAACTGAATGTCGATCAGGGAGCGAACATAGGCCTCGGTTCCGTCCGGCCGGTTGCGCATCTCCGGGGGAACCGCGTGGGCCCCGAGCCAGGTGGGGACGACCTCGATCGGCCCCTCCGTTCCCAGCTGATGGGCGACCTCGAGCAGGCGGAGCTCGGTCGGCAGGTCGAGACCATACCCGGACTTGGCCTCGACGGTCGTGACCCCGTGGCCGAGCATCTGGTCGAGCCAGCGGCGGCCGTGAACGGCGAGCTCGTCCGCCGAGGCCAGGCGCGTCGCCGCGACGGTCGAGAGGATCCCGCCGCCGGCGGCCAGGATCTCGAGGTAGCCCGCGCCCTGCTGGCGGAGCTCGAGCTCACCTTCGCGACTGCCGGCGAAGAGGAGGTGGGTGTGCGGGTCGATCAGGCCCGGGGTGACCGTTCCGCCGGCCGCGTCGAGTCGATCGAACCGCTCGGGCGGGTAGCCCTCCGCTTCGAGGACGCGCTCGAGGTCAGCGCGTCCGCCAACCCCGAGGATCCGGCCCTGCCAGATCGCGACGGCCGGAGCGTTCGGTCCCCCGAGTCCACCGGTCGAGGCGGCCTCACGGCGATCCACGGCGCCCTGCTCCTCGCCGCGGCGCGGCCCGCCGGCCATCGTGACCACCTCGGCCGCCCCGACGACGAGCAGCCCCGGCTGGTCCCGCTCAGCACGTCCGCCCGGGATGACGCGGAAGGTCACGGGCGGCGAAGGTCCGTCGTGGACCGGGCCGCCTCGAGGCGGAGCTCCAGGGCCTGGAGCGGGCTGAAGTCGCGCAATTGCAGGAAGGCCGCAGCCGCCGCCAGGCGCTCCTCGATCGGCGCTCCGGCCGGCGTCTCGACGTGGTCGGCGACGTCGATGAAGGCGGCGAGCGGAGCAAGGCCGATCAGCTCCGACTCGAACAGCTCGATCTGGTCCTCGGCCGCTTCGGCCCGGACCGTCTCCCAGACCCGCCACAGCGGCGTCACCCGGAAGTCGAGGATGTTCATCGAGACCTGGGCCCTCCGGAGCTCGTCGATGAAGAAGCCGTTGGCCTGGACCTTGGGCAACCCGCCGCCCGATTCCCGGACGCGGCGGGCGATCCGCTTGGCAAGCTCGACGTCCTCACTCTCGAGGTTGATGTTGTAAGCGATCAGGAACGGCCGCGCGCCGACCGCCACGGCACCCGCGGACGGGTGCATCCGGGCCGGCCCGAAGTCCGGCTCGCGGCCGTTCTGGCCGATCTCGACCTTCAGGCCTTCGTATTGCCCGCGCCGGACATCGGCCAGCTTGATCCGATCGCCGCGCCGCGCGGCCCGGGCATAGAGGTAGACCGGCAGGTCGAATCGGTCGGCGATCCGGGCACCGAACGCCCGGGCCAGCTCGACCGCCTCGTCCATCGTCGTATCGGCGAGGGGCACGAACGGGATGACGTCGACCGCCCCGATCCGCGGATGCTCGCCCGAGTGCTCGTCCATGTCGATCTCGCGGACGGCCGCCGCGACCAGTTGCTCGAGGGCGTCGCACACGGCGCCTGCGGGACCGGCCAGGGTGAACACCGAGCGGTTGTGGCTGGCGTCGCTGGTCCGGTCGAGCAGGTGGACGCCGGGGACCGACGTGATCGCCGTCGCGAGGCGCTCGACGACGTCGAGCCGTCGTCCCTCGGAGACGTTCGGGACGGATTCGACCAGACGGTCGTCCAGGGAGGTGGGCACAGCGGGCATCGCGTCCATCGTGCCACGGTTCCGGTCGGGCAACGCATCTGCACATGTTGACTAACTCGTGTTAGATCGTAAACTAACGCCGCGTTGGTCGAGATGCCGGACTTGCCGGTGCGCCGGCCGTGTCCCGCAGCGCGAGGTGCCCGTTGGCCGCGTCGACCGCCCCCGCCACTCCCCGCGGTGGCCTGTTCCGCCATCCGAACTACCTGAAGCTCTGGACCGCGGCAACGGTCTCGCTCTTCGGGACGCAGGTCAGCCAGATCGCGATCCCGTTCATCGCCGCGGTCGTCCTGAAAGCCTCGGCCGGCGAGGTCGGGCTCCTGACGACGATCGAGTTCCTGCCGTTCATCCTGTTCGCCCTGCCGGCCGGGGTCTGGGTCGATCGCTTCCCGAAGCGGCGGATCCTCGTGATCGGGGACCTCGGACGGGCGCTGATGCTGATTTCGATCCCGATCGCCTCCGCCCTCGGATCGTTGACGATCTGGCAGCTCTATCTCGTCGGGTTCGTGAACGGGGCAATGACCGTCTTCTTCGACGTCGCCGACCAGTCGTTCCTGCCCGCGATCCTCGATCGGGGCGAGCTCGTCGAGGGCAACTCGAAGCTCCAGATCAGCCAGTCGTCCGCGCAGATCCTCGGCCAGCCGGTCGGTGGCGGCCTCGTGGCCCTGCTGAGCGCGCCGGTCGCGGTCCTGATCGACGCGGCCAGCTATTTCGGCTCGGCCGCGCTCATCCTGTGGATCCGGCTGACGTCGGGCGGGGCCCGCTCCACGGGACGCCGCTCCGACATCGCAAGGAATGCTGCCGGAGAGGCGATCGGGGACGCCGGGACGGCCACGTCGCCGACGGCGGGCGCGTCCCTCGCGGCGGCGAGCGGCGACACGCCGGTCGCAAGCGACGAGGATGGCGGCATGCGCGGCCAGATCGCGGCTGGCCTCGGGTACATCGGCCACCATCGATTCCTCGCGAGCATCGCCGCCTCGACCGCGACGTCCAACCTGTTCTCGAACATCGCGTTCGCGATCCTGCCTGTCTACCTGTACACGACGCTCGGCCTGTCACCCGCCAGCGTCGGCGCGATCGGCGGGATCGGCGGGGCCGGCGTGCTCATCGGTGCCTTGCTCGCGAGTCGGATCGCGAAGGCCTTCGGGGTCGGTCGGGTCATCGTCGGGTCGCTGCTCCTCGGCGGGCTCGCCGGCCTGCTCGTCCCCGCCGCGCCGCCGGAGCTCGCCTTCTGGTTCGTGGCGACCGCATTCTTCATCGGAAGCATCGCGGGGGTCGTCTACAACGTGAACCAGGTCAGCCTCCGCCAGGCGATCACGCCGGAGCACTTCCTCGGGCGAATGAACGCCACGATGCGGTTCCTGGTCTGGGGCACGATCCCGATCGGGTCACTGATCGGGGCGGGGCTCTCGGAAGTCATCGGCGTCCACATGACGATCTGGGTCGGCGCCACCCTCGGCGTCTTCTCGTTCCTGCCGGTGCTCCTGTCGCCGGTCCGCTCCCTGCGGGAGATCCCGACCGACGATCCGGACGAGGCGGCGACGACCTCCTGACTGTCGCGGGGACCGGTTCCCGGGTCGATCGCGACCGGCAGCCGGGCAACGCGAAGGGCCGGCCACGACGGGGCCGGCCCTTGTCGATTCAGGACGCGGAACCGGTCATTTCACGAAATGGACGTCCACGTAGTGGAAGGTCCCATCGGTCAGCTTCAGGACGAAGCGCCGACACGTGTTCGACCAGCTCTTCTGCGATTTCCAGTTGTAGTTGTAGATGCCCGTGGCTGCATCGTAGGTGAAGCCACCGCCGGAGGTGGGCGTGCTCGCATCGGTCGGGCGTGACCCGACCGGGATGCCGCAGGTGTATGCGACCGAGGTCGGATATCCGGCAGCGATGACGGCGAGGCCCTGATTGCCGCCGAGCATGAACTTGATCGGCAGGCCGGATCCGGCGTTGGCTGTGTTCTCGGTTGGCGGGTTCGAGAGCGGGGCAAGGAACCCATTGAACGGCCAGATGATGTCCACCGTCGCCGTGTCGGTCGCGGTCAGGCCGAGCGGGTCGGTGACACGGACACGGATCGTCGGCGACGATGGGGCAGAGTCGGGCGGGGCGTTGAATGTCACCGACTGGCCCGGGGTCTCGAACGAGCCGTTGTTGTCGAGGTCCCAGGCGTAGGTCAGCGAACCGTTCTCCGGATCGGCGCCGGTGGCGCTGACGACGACGCGACGGTGGTGGTCAACGCTTATCCGACGGTCGACGCCGGCGGCCCGTACACGGTCGTCGAAGGCTTCGGCGTCACCGTGAGCGC
>DATAIW010000017.1:0-1789 GCA_036262455.1 Candidatus Limnocylindrales bacterium
GGGCTACCTGGGCTACGACGGGAATCTCGACACGGCGATCACGATCCGGAGCGCCGTGCTCAAGGACGGCCTGGCGCACGTCCACACGGGCGCCGGGATCGTGGCCGGATCGATTCCGGAGCGCGAGTTCGAGGAGACCGAACACAAGGCGGCTGCGCTCAGGCGCGCCATCGAGATGGCGGCCGGCGTGGCGGAGGCGCCGCCCTCCGACGACGAGGCAGCGATCGAGGCCGACCGGGCCCGGGCCAGGCCATGATCCTCGTCATCGACAACTACGACAGCTTCACCTTCAACCTCGTCCAGGCGCTCCAGGCCGCCGGCGCGGAGGTCCACGTCGTGCGCAATGACGCGCTGGACATCGCCGCCGTCGAGGCCATGGCCGACGATCCGGATGCGGACCTGCGCGGGATCGTCATCTCGCCCGGACCGGGCGGCCCGGCCGACGCCGGGATCTCGGTCGGGGTCGTTCGGGTCGCGGCGGACCGAGGTCTGCCACTGCTGGGCGTCTGTCTCGGGATGCAGTCGATGGCGGCGGCGTTCGGGGCCTCGATCGTGCGGGCGCCCACGCTCGTCCACGGCGAGGCGTCGGAGGTGACCCACGACGGTGCCGGGCTGCTCGAGGGAATGCCGCCCGCGTTCATGGCGGCGCGGTATCACTCGCTCGTGGTGGACGCCGCGACCCTGCCGCCGGAGCTGCGCGTGACGGCGATGAGCGAAGTGGACCGGGTCATCATGGGGATCCGGCACGTCGCCCTGCCGCTCGAGGGGGTCCAATTCCACCCGGAGTCCGTCCTCACGCCGGAGGGCCCGCACCTGCTGGCGAACTTCCTGCGCCAGGCTGGCGAAGGCGAGGCGTCCAGGCTGGACGATGCGACCGGATCGTTCGCCACGGCCGGCCTCGCCAGGATGTCGGATGAGCCGCTCGGAGAGGCGACGCGATGAGCGATCTCGTGCGTGCCGCGCTCAATACGATCGTCGAGGGCGGGACGCTCTCGATCGACGAAGCCCGAGTCGCGATGGGCGCGGTCATGGACGGCGAGGCGACCCCCGCCCAGCTGGCGGCCATGCTGATGGGCCTGCGGATGCGCGGCGAGACCGTGGATGAGCTGGCCGGCTTCGCGACGGCGATGCGCGAGCGGGTCGTCCACGTGGAGGCGCCCGAGGGCGCGATCGATGTCGTGGGGACCGGCGGCGATGGGAGCGGTACGTTCAATATCTCGACGACTGCGGCCCTCGTCGCGGCTGCCGCCGGGGTCCCGGTCGCCAAGCACGGCAACCGCGCGATCACCTCGCGGGCCGGCTCGGCGGACGTCCTGGACGCGCTCGGCATCCGGATCGATCACGATGCGACCTCCGCCGGCGCGGCGCTCCGCGAGCTTGGATTCGCGTTCCTGTTCGCGCCGAACTTCCATCCGGCGATGAAGCACGCCGGGCCGACCCGCCGGGAGATCGGCGTCCGCACGGCATTCAACCTGCTCGGCCCACTGACCAACCCGGCCGGGACCCGCCGGCAGCTGCTGGGCGTCGGCGACGCGGCGGCGGCCGGCCGGATGGCCGACGTCGTGCAACGACTGGGCACGGACCTGACCTTCGTCATCCACGGCGACGGGGTCGACGAGCTGCCGCTCGACGGGAGCGGGGTCCTGTACGTCATCGCGGGGGATACGATCGAGCGCCATGCCATCGACGCGGCCGCCCTTGGGTTCAAGCGGGCCGCGACGGCCCGGCTGTCCGGGGGTTCGCCGGCCGAGAACGCCCGGATGACCGAGACCGTCCTCCAGGGCGAGCC
>DATAIW010000018.1:0-2779 GCA_036262455.1 Candidatus Limnocylindrales bacterium
GACCTACTTCTGGAGCGTGATCACGGTCCGGTCGGTCGTGTAGCCGAAATCGGTCGTGTGGACGATCACCGCGACCGAGAACGGGCCCGCGGTGGCGCCCTTCGGGATCTTCGTGGTGAACGATGCCCGCCCGGTGCTCGACGTCGTCAGCACCGACGACGCGATCGCGGGCACGCTCGGCACGGCGAGCGTGAACGTCACGCTCGCGCCCTGGAGGGGCCGGCCGTCCGGGTCATTGACGAGGACCGACAGCTGGACCGACTCGGGCAGCTTCGAGAGCCTGACCTGGTAGAAGGAGGCGGTCAGGTTCGCGCTGAGGGCGCCGCTCCCGCGCCGTAACGTCACCGAGGCGATGTTGACGTTGCCGGCCGGATCGGTCGCGGTCACCTGGACGTTGTTCGTCCCGGTGCCGATGACCACGGCGATCGAGAACGCCCCCTTCGCGTCGGCCGCGCCGGTGACCGTGGCGTTCGTCGTGAGGTTGTGGATGCTGAGGGTGCTCCGGCCCTGCGTCACGCCGACGACCTGGACGGACCTGGCATTGACGATCGCGTTCGCCTTGGGCGAGGTGATGGTGACCTTCGGCTTGGTCCGGTCGAGGACGTAGCTGACCGCAGCCGAGACCTCGGACTCGAGATCGCCCGGGCCGACGATCGTCGCGGTGAACGTGTTCGTGCCCGGGCTCAGGGTCAGCCCCGGCACCCGGAACGTGCGCGATGTGGGGACCGCCATCTCGATCGCGACGCCGGGGCTGCCCTTCCCGATCGCGACGTAGATCCGGATCCGGGTGTCGGCCTGGCCGACCACGGCCGCGGGCACGGTCCCGACGAGATCGACCGTCGGCTGGTTCGTGTACGGCTCGTCGGGCGCCTCGAGCGTCGGCGGGTCGGCGGCGGACAGCTCGGGAGCGCTCGGTCGGGGCGTTCGGGTGAGGTCGCTCACGAAGCCGTTGAACGTGTTGCCGACGACTTCGGCGACCGTTCCGAGGCCACCGTTGGCCACGAGCAGGACGCCGACCCCGAGGGCAACGACGGCCACGCCCGCCAGCAGCCGGAATGGCAGGGCGATCCCCGGTCCGCGCTCGATCTTGCGATGGGCCGCGAGGCGTCCGGGCGCCGGGGGCCGGGGCCGGGCCTTGACCGGCGTCGGGCGTCCGTTGGACGGAGGCCGCGGTCGCACCTGGGATGGTCGCCCGCCTCGCCGTGTCGTCATCGGCGTCGATTGTCGCATGCGGCAACCGTCGGGCGCGGCCGATGATCGTTTCGATGCAGAGCGTTGTAGTCTTGCGCGGTCCGGCGCGCGGGCCGCCCGTCTTGCTGCGCGCCGCATCGAGGGATGGATGCAGGCTCGAGACCCGAAACGTGATCTCCCACGGGGTTCGTTGGGCCGCCCCGCGTTCGGCGTCGGTCCGATCGCCCGGGTGAGCCGGCCGGCGGTCGATTCGACCACGCCGCCGCCCAGGCAGGATCGTCGCGACAACGCCGCCGCCGGATCCGCCGGTGCGCCTGTCCGGGCGCCCATGCCGATCCACCCGATCCTGCCGGGTCGGTACGGGGCGCCGACGCGTTCGCCCCTCCCGGCGATGCCGCCGTCGCGCGGTGGCTTCGGGCTGCCGAACCTCCGGCGAAACGTGTGCCCGCACTTCTACATGACCGGGTCACGCGGCGCGATCCCGATCCAGGCGCCGCACCTGCTCAAGGCGCTCATCCGCCAGGACGCCAACGTGTCGCGCTGCCAGCTCCGCGGCGGGGTCCACCTCGAGCAGGGTTACATCAACGACGTCTGCCTGACGCCGCGGTTCAACCAGTGCGTCTTCTACGAGGACGACCTGACCCGGGAGTGACGAGCGAGGGCGGCAGCGACGCGGCGGCCATCCCCACCGCCGCGGCGCCGGACGATCCGGGGACACGGCGCGCCTACGAGGCGGCGCTGGTCGCACTCGCCGAGCGAGGGCGGTTCGGGATCCGCCTCGGCCTCGGACGGACGCGGGCGCTTCTCCGGGAGCTGGGCGACCCGCAGCTCGCCATCCGCGGAGCACTTGTCGCGGGGACCAACGGCAAGGGCAGCGTTCTGGCCCTCGCCGGTTCCGCCCTTCGAGCGGCCGGCGTGCGGGCCGGGGAGACGCCGAAGCCGCACCTGGTGTCCTATCGCGAGCGGCTCCAGATCGCCGGTCGACCCGTCGACGCGGCCACGTTCGCGCGGCTGGTGGCAACCGCGATCGCGGCCGCCGACCGGTTGCCGCGACGCCTCGGCGACCCGACCGAGTTCGAACTCCTGACCGCGGTCGTCTTCGCCTGGTTCGCCGAGGAGCGGGTCGACCTCGCCCTCGTCGAGGTCGGGTTGGGCGGGCGCCTCGACGCGACCCATGCGTGGGACGGCGGCGTAGCGGCGATCACCAACGTCGATCTCGACCACACCGACCGGCTCGGCCCGACGATCGCCCACATCGCCCGCGAGAAGGCCGCGATCATCGAGCGTGGCGACCTGGCCGTGACCGGCGCGGTCGGGGAGGCACGAGCGATCGTCCGGCGGCGGGCCGCGCGGCTGGGCGTTCCCCTCGCCATCGTCGATCCGGCGCCTGTCGTGGGGGTCGATCGCGACGGGCTGATCGTCGAGCTGCCGCGCCTGGGACGAACGCGGGTCGGACTGCGCGGCCGCCATCAGGCCGCGAACGTGGCCGTCGCCGACGCGATCCTCGACGCCCTGACCGCGGCGGGGATCGCTGCCGTTCCCGATGCGGCCCGCCGGGCCGGGTACGCCGATGCGCGCTGGCCGGGCC
>DATAIW010000019.1:0-9544 GCA_036262455.1 Candidatus Limnocylindrales bacterium
AGCGAGCTTCAGGGCCCGTGTGACTGCCAGGCGAGGAGCGTCCCCACCTCGAGGTCGAACTCCTCGATCGTGAAGGGCTTGGTTAGGAAGCGCGCACCGGGCTGAAGCCCCGTGGCATGGGTCGGGTCGCCCGAGACCACGAGGATCAAGAGACCCGGCCGGTCGGCCGCCAGCCGCGCCGCGAGGGCAAGACCGGACCCACCCGGCATGTCGACGTCGGTGACGAGAAGGTCAAGTCGCTCGGTGTTCGAGGCCAGGTGGATAGCGTCCGGCGCGGTTGGTGCCGCGATCACGCTGAGGCCCCGCCGACGCAACAGCGTCACCATGAAATGGCGGACGGCGGCGTTGTCATCGACGACGAGCACTCGGATGACGTCCGAGCCACGCTCGCGCGGTTGGCGACGACCCCCGGGCACGGCCGAAGGCTCATGGCGGAACCGCGCTCCCCCCGAATGGCCCCCACCCTTTCGTTTGATCATCCGGCTGCAACTTCCCGCACCGGCTACTGTCCGAGGAGGGCATCGATCGTGGCGGCCGCCTGCGGACGTGCGAAATGATCGCCCTGGCCGAGATCACAGCCCACTCGCTTCACGAGGGCGGCCCGGGCCGGTAGCTCAACGCCTTCCGCGATTGGGATGGCATCAGTGACCTCTCGAGCGGATCTGCCCGTACGCGAGCGCGAACGACCCATGGGCTTGGCCAGGACAGGGAACGGCCCAACTCCGGCGTCCGCCGAGCGACGAGCGATCTGCGCGCCATGCACGACCGTCACTCGAGCTCGGCGATGTAGATCTCGTGAGCCGCCATCCGGAGGTCGGTCGGCCGCTCGATCACACCTCGCTGGGAGCGGGTTGAGAACAACGTGTCGAGCGCGTCGGTCCCGACGTCGAGCCGGAGCCGCTGCGGTCGATCGGACAGGTTCAGGACGACCAGGCACGCCTGGTGATCGGGCAGGCTGCGCCGGACGAAGGCGAGGACGTCGTCGGACCCAACGAGCATCGTCAGATCGCCCCGGCGCAGCGCTGGCGTGCGTCGCCGGACGCGGAGCAGGCGCCGGTAGAACCGGAGGAGGGAGCCGGCGTCGGTCAGCTGTTCGGCGACGTTGACGCCCGACCGGTGGTTCGGGTTCGTCGGGAGCCAGGTGGCGGCTCCCTCCGGGCTGAACCCAGCGTTCGCCGCGTTCGTCCACTGCATCGGCGTGCGGCTCTTGTCCCGCCCGAAGCGCGAGCTGATCACCAGCGCCTCGGGGGCGCTGAGGCCGAGCTCGGCCTCGGCGGAGCGATGGAACCAGAGCCCCCACGCGTCACGGAACTGCTCGACGTCCTCGAGGAGGAAATCGGTCATCCCGATCTCCTCGCCGTAGTACAGGAACGGCGTCCCGGGCAGGGTCAGCACGACGGCCGCCGCCAGACGGGCCCTGGCGAGGTCGTCGTCCCCCGCGCTGAACCGCGACCGGATCCGGGAGGTGTCGTGGTTACCCAGGGTGGTGGCCGGCCATGCCCCCGGCGGCAACTCAGTCCACTGGCGCGTCTGGTTGCGCCGGATCCAGGACGCGGTCAGCCGATCCGTCTGCATGAGCGGGAAGTTGAAGGTCAGGTTCAGCTCGTCGTCGTGCCCGTAGAACTCCACTCGGTCAGTCTCGCCGACGAGGACGCGGTCCGGATAGGCGCTCACGAGGCGACGCAGCTCGCGCATCAGCTCGTGAACTTCGGGCTGGTCGAGCTGGTGTCGGAAGAGCTCGGTCAGCCCTGCCGTTGTCGCGGACCGTTCCTCGTCGCTCGTCGCGGTCTGCCACGCCCACCACAGCTCGAATACCGAGCGGGCCGAGACGTGATCGGGGAGTTCAGGCGCCTTGAACAGGTTACCGATGGCGTCGAGGCGGAACCCGTCCACGCCGAGGTCGAGCCAGAACCGGACGGCCTGCCACATCGCCTCGCGGAGCTCGGGATGACGCCAGTTGAGGTCGGGCTGATCGACGAGGAACGCGTGGTAGTAATACTGGCCGGTCGCCGGATCGAGTTGCCATGCCGACCCGCCGAACTGGGACATCCAGTTGTTGGGCGGCCCACCGTCCCGACCGTCGCGCCAGAGGTACCAGTCGCGCTTCGTGTTCGTCGCGCTCAAGCGCGATTCGGCGAACCACGGATGCTGGTCGGACGTGTGGTTCAAGACGAGGTCGAGGATGACCCGGATGCCGCGCGCGTGGGCCCCGTCGAGGAAGCCGCGGAAGTCGTCGAGCGAGCCGTATTGCGGATCGACGGTCAGGTAGTCGCTGATGTCGTAACCGAGGTCGCGGAGGGGCGACGGGTAGTGTGGCGAGATCCAGAGCGCATCGATCCCCAGATCGGCCAGGTAGTCGAGCCGCGCGGTCATGCCGACGAAGTCGCCGATCCCGTCGCCGTTGCCGTCCGCGAAGCTGCGCGGGTAGATCTGGTAGAAGACCGCCTCGTGCCACCACGTCGGCGCGGGAGGGGCGTCGGCGAGCCGGACCCCGGCCGCGACGAGGCCAGCATCACCCGTCTGCGTCGCGGCGACCGGGGGGCGCGGTGGCACGGCTGGTCAGGTCCGGTGGGTGAGGTCGGGCGCCGGTCAGCCTTTGACGGCGCCGGCGCTGATCCCTCGGACGAAGTAGCGCTGCAGGCCGAGGAACACCGCCAGCGGCAGGATCATCTGGATGACGGCCGCGGCCGTCAGGACCTGCCAGTTCCCGCCGAGCGACGTCGTCTGCTGACCGATCAGCACCGTGAGCGGCTTGTTTGCGCTCTGACCAAGGAAGGTGACCGCGATGAGCAGGTCGTTCCACACACCCAGGAACACGAAGATCGTGTTCGCCGCGATGGCCGGGATGCTCATCGGGACCACGATCCGCCAGAACCTGGTCGCGTGATTCGCCCCGTCGATCTCGGCCGACTCGAACACCTCCCTGGGCAGGCTGCCGATGTAGCTGCGCAGGAGGTAGGTCTGGAACGGCAGGCCATACCCGGTGTGGGCCAGCCAGACGGCGATGAAGGTGCCCGCGAGGCCCGTCGCCGCGAAGAGCTTGAGGACCGGGATGAAGGTCATCTGGACCGGGACGACCATCAGGCCGACGATCACGATGAAGAACAGGTCCCGGCCGCGAAACTTCATCCAGGCGAATGCGTAGCCCGCGAACGTCGCGATCACGACCTGGAGGATCGTTGCCGGGATCGTGATCAACAGGCTGTTCACGATGCTGTCGACGAAGCCGCGGGTCTCGAGGATGGTCTTGTAGCTGTCGAGCGTGAACTTGGCCGGCGCGAACAGGGCCGTCCACCAGCCGGCTTCGCCCATGTCGTGGACCGTCCGGAACGAGTTGACGAAGAGGCCGACCGTGGGGATGAGCCAGATCGCCATGACGATGCCGACGCCGAGGTGGATCGGCACCCTGCGGAAGCGTCGTCGCAACGCACTGGAGGCGGGGCGAGCACGAGCGTCGTCGGGATCCCGCTCGATCGCGGTCATCGGATCTCCTCCTGCTCGCGGAAGCGCTTGACGTTGAGCAGCAGGATCGGCGTCACCGCGAGCAGCAGCACGACGCCGACGGCCGCCGCCCGGCCGTAGTCGGAATTGGCGATGCGGGCGAACAGCTGGCGGGCGATCACGTCCGTGCCGTACGCGCCGTTCGTCAGGACGAAGACGATGTCGAAGACCTTCAGGGCCGTGATGATCATCGTCGTCGCGATGACGGTGAGGGTCGGCATCAGGAGGGGGATGATGATCCCGCGCAGGACCTGGACCTCGTTCGCCCCGTCAACACGGGCTGCCTCGAGCAGTTCGGAATTGATGCCCTTCAGGGCCGCCGAGATGATCACCATCGCGAACCCGGTCGAGGTCCAGACTCCGATCGCGATCAGCGCGAAGTTGTTGGTCGTGTTGTTGACGAGCCAGGCGATCGGTTGGAAGCCCGGCACGCCGAGAATCGCGTTGAGCGTCCCGGTCTGGGCATGGCCGGCGGGCTGGAATTCGTACATGAACTTCCAGATGATCGACGCTGCGACCGCGCTGATCGGGAGCGGCAGGAAGACGGCCGTCTTGGCGATCGATTCGTACTTGACGCGGTCGAAGAGGACCGAGATCAGCAGCCCGAAGCCAACGACGAAGCCGGTGAACAACACCAGCCACAGGAGGTTGTTCTTGATCGAGCCAAGCGTCTCGGGATTCGTGAAGAAGTAGACGTAGTTGTCGATGCCGACCCAGGCGCCCTTGACGTTCTGGAAGCTGATGACGATCGTATTGATGGTCGGCAGGACCATGAAGATCGTCGCGAAGGCGACGGCCGGGAACACCCACACGTATGGCCGCATCCGACGGGCGAGTCCCTTCGGCAGGCGGGCCAGGATCGCCTCCCCGACCTGGATGTAGCCGACCAGCAGGATCGGCATTCCAACGACCGCCACGATCGCAGTGACGATCCGACTGTCCATGCGGCCCTCCCTCCGGGGAAGACGTCGGTCGGGGCGGGAGGAGTGCCGCCCCGACCGACTCGGGTGATGGGGGCTGGTGGGACCTTACTTGTACGAGCTGGCCTGAACCTGGTCGAGGTTGGCCAGGATCTCGTCAAGCTTGGACTGATCGTTCGTGAAGTCGAGGAGCGACTTCCAGAAGGCGTGCTGCATGTCGGCCGGCATGTAGTCACCGGCAGTCAGCAGGATGTTCTTCGCACCCTGGAGGATCTTCGACGAATTCTCGCCGAGCACGTCCGGGTACTTGGTGATGTTCTTGCTCGCGGCGAGCGTGCCGCCATTGTCGACCCAGAGCTGCTGCGCCTGGTCAGTCACCATGTACTGCATCAGCGCTCGTGCCTGGGGCGTGTCGTTGTACATCACGAAGGTGTCGAAGAAGCCCTCGACGTTCCCTGCGTACTGGTCGTTGAACTTGGGATGGGCGAAGAAGTTGTAGTCGGTGCCCGACTTCAGGCTGGGGTCGTTCTGCTGGAAGAAGCTCGGAATGAACGTCGCCTGCTCCATGAACAGGCAGCCCGGTGGGTTGCTGAAGAGCCCGTCACCGGCCTTGCCGAAGTTGGTGGACAGGACGTAGTTCGTGCCACCGTAGACCTTGGCGTCGGCGACCATCTTGCCGAAGGTCTGGTACGCCGTCTTGATGGCTGGATCGGTCCACTTGACCTTGCCGCTGTACCAGTCGACGTACGTCTTCTCGCCGGCCTGGCGCATGAGGATGTTGGCCAGGTCGTCGGACGCCGGCCAACCCGACGCGTCGCCCGATTCGAACGCGGCGCAGAAGAGCTTCGCGCCGGACGGCGGCTGGACCGCGAGGAGGTCGTCCCACGACGCGGGGGCCTGGCCGGTGTAGACCTTCGGGTCGTACCAAACTAGACCCTTCAGCTGCGACTTGACCATCTCGAGGTAGTGCTTGCCGTCGACGAACCCGTAGTTCGGGTCCTGGAGCAGCAAGCCAGGCAGCGTGCTGCTCGTGTAGGCGTTCATGTCGAGGAAGGTCTCGAGGGGCTTCATGATCCCCTTCTGGGCCCACTCGGTATAGCGCTGCGGGTTCGGTGGGTTGGCGATGTCGGGCAGGCTGGTGCCGGCCGCGACGTTGTTGCTCAGCTGCAGATCCTGGTCGCGGATCGTCAGCAGGCTGACCTGGATACCGGTCTGGTCCGCGAACGGCTTGAGCACGGCCTGGAAGCTCTTGAGCTCGTCGCCGCCCCAGGCCGTCCAGACGCTGAGCTGGCCGCCGATCTGGCCGCCGCTACTCGGCGCGGGCTGGCTCGCTCCAGCCGACGCCGGTGGCTGGCTCGCCGCTGGCGGGGCCGACGGGCTTGGTGTGGCCGAGCCGCCGCAGCCGGCCATCAAGGCGATCGCGGCGATGGCGCCGGCGGTCAGGGTACGCGACCTTCGCGTGGATTTCAGTGCCACAGGTGTATTCCTCCTCCGCTCGAACCAATTGGGTGGATGGACGCCCTCGCGTCCGTGCTCTTGAGCGAACCTCCTTGAGCTGGGGTGACTCCGACCGGCTCGTGGGCTCAATCGGAGGCCGGTCGCAGGGGACGCCGATCGCTGGGGATATGAGTCGGCGGCCGGGACCGGGGCCGGCCATCAGCCCGCCACCGGGCGCGGAGCGCCCTGGTGGGGCGGGATGCCTCCATAGCCTTGACCCGTGCGCTCCTTCGGACCCCGATCCCGACGGGGGTCCGACGAGCGATTCTGGTCGCCGCGGGGGACGCCGCGCGATAAGGCCCCGCCCGCGGCGTCGACTCGGATAGCAGGAATTCGCGACCGGCCATGAGCCCTACTCCCCAACGGCAGCGATCCGACACTCTACACGTGTCACGCGGATCGTGGCAGCGTTGATCCGTGGCGTCAAGAACCAGTTTTTCTCGCACCCGATGGGCAAGCGTCTTGACGCCGCGCGTTCCTCATTGTCACGATACGGGTGACACGTTCCGCCCACGCGGCTACGGGCCGCCTTCTCGATCGTGCAAGGAGCAGCCAAGACATGACGACGGCGTTGGCAGGCGCCCCCTGGTGGCAGCGCGGGGTCGTCTACCAGATCTATCCGCTCAGCTTCCAGGACGGCAACGGCGACGGCATCGGCGACCTTGCCGGGATCCGGAGTCGCCTCGATCACCTCGTCGATCTTGGAGCCGACGCGATCTGGCTCTCGCCGATCCACCCCTCGCCGATGCACGATCATGGCTACGACGTCGCCGACTACGAGGACGTTCATCCCAGGTTCGGCACGTTGGCCGAGTTCGATGCCTTCGTCGAGGCGGTCCACGGCCGCGGGCTGAAGCTCGTGCTGGATCTCGTCGCGAACCACACGTCGCACCTCCACCCGTGGTTCGTCGAGAGCCGCTCGTCGCGCGACAACCCGAAGCGCGACTGGTACATCTGGCGCGATCCCGCGCCGGGCGGCGGGCCGCCGAACAACTGGGTGAGCTACTTCGGCTCGGCCTGGACCCTGGACGAGCTGAGCGGGCAGTACTACTTCCACCAGTTTCGTGCGGAGCAGCCGGAGGTCAACTACCGCAACCCAGACGTGGCGGCGGCCTATCGCGACATCATGCGGTTCTGGCTCCGACGGGGCGTCGACGGCTTTCGGGCGGACGTCATCGCCCTGATGTCGAAGGACGACCGATTCCTCGACGAGCCGGACGACCCGGCCTATGTCGCGACCGAGATGGCGCCGTACTTCAGCCGGATCCACCTCTACACACGGGACCAGCCCGCGGTCCACGAGATCATCCGCGGCATGCGCCGGACCCTCGACGAGTTTCCGGATCGGGTGCTGATCGGTGAGCTCGACCCCACCGAGCACCTGATGGAGTTCTACGGTGCGGGCGACGAGTGCCACCTGCCGTTCAACTTCAAGCTGATTCTCGAGCCGTGGGATCCCGTCGTCCACCGCCGCTTGATCGACGAGTACGACGCCGCCCTGCCGGCCGGCGCCTGGCCGAACTGGGTGATCGGGAACCATGATCGCGACCGCTTCGTGGACCGCTTCGGGCGACGGCAGGGTCGGGTGGCCCAGATGCTGGTGCTCACCCTCCGCGGCACGCCGATCTACTACTACGGGGACGAGATCGGCATGCCCAACGGCGCGGTGCCGCCGGACGCGTGGAGCAGAATCCCCGAGATCGATCCGCCCGACCCGAAGCGGAATCGCGCCGAGTCGCCGCGGACGCCGATGCAGTGGACCGCGGGTCCGAACGCCGGCTTCTGTCCGCCGGGCGTCGTGCCCTGGATGCCGATCGCCGCCGGCCACGAAACGATCAACGTGGAGGTCGAAACCCGCGATCCGACGTCGGTCCTGTCGCTCGTTCGGCGACTGATCGAGCTGCGTCGGACGTCGCCGGCCCTCGCCGTGGGTGCATACCGCTCGATCGACCCCGGTGCGGACGGCTTGCTCGCCTACGAGCGGCGGCTGGCGGACGACCGGTTCCTCGTCGTCCTCAATTACCTCGACGAGCCGCTGGAGGTCGCTCTCCCAGGGCTCGACGGTCGCTGGACGGTCGCCCTCTCGACCGAGCTCGATCGCCCCGATGAGCCCGCCGACCGCCCACTCCGGCTCCGGGCGAACGAGGGCGTCATCCTGCGGGCCGCCCCGGTCGCCACGTGATGGCCGCCTTGGAGATCGGCGCCGCTCAGCCGAGGAACGGGCCGCTCGACTCGCGGATGACGAGCTCGGTCTCGAGGACCGCCGAGGCGTCGCGGGGGAGCCCGTCTCTCTCTTCGACTGGCGGCGGACGACGACCGTTTCCCAGGGCGGCGATCACCCGCCGGGCGGCCTCGGAGCCGATGTCGCGAGCAGGTACCCGGATCGTCGTCAACGACGGATCGACGAATGGCGCATACGGCAGGTCGTCGAAGCCAACCACTGCCAGGAGCGCGGGGACGTTCACGCCGTGGACCTTGGCGGCCTTGACGGCGCCGATCGCGACTTCGTCGCTGGCGACGAAGGCTGCCGTCGGGCGCTCCTCGAGCGTCAACAGTTCGCGCATCGCATCAAACCCGCTGCTCTCGCTGAAATTCGCGTGGCGGATCAGGCGCGGGTCAGCAGTGATGCGGTGACTCTCGAGGGCAGATCGGTAGCCGGCGAGCCGATCCGCGGCGGCCATGTCGATCGCGGGCGAGGCATTCGTGATGCACGCGATCCGGGTGTGGCCCAGGGAAATCAGATGCTCGGTCGCGGTGCGGGCCGCGGCGACGTTGTCGATGTCGACGAACGGGAGCGCGTTGCCCGAGACCTTGCCCCACATCACGATCGGCACGCCGTCGTCGTAGAGGAGCCGGAGCTCCTCGTTGTTCGATTGCGCGCCGGTCACGATCAACCCGTCCACGTGGCCACCCCGGACGAGGGTCACGCACGGATCGGGCTGACCGGGGGTCGCCGCGTCCACGATGAGCTTGATTCCCGTTGGCCCCAGCACCGACAGGATCCCATCCATGACGAGCGGCAGGAAGGCGTTCCCGCCGACGCGCTCGGCCGGGTCATAGGTCACCAACCCGACGACGCCGGCCATCTGGCGGCGGAGCGAGCGCGCCGCGGCGTTCGGGTGGTAGCCCAGCTGGCGGGCCGCGTCGAGGACTCGCTGGCGGGTCGCCGGACTGATCGCGATCGTGGAGTTGTTATTGTTGAGGACGTACGAGACCGTGGTTCTCGAGACCGCGGCCAAACGAGCGACATCGCGGCTCGTTGGACTTCGCGGGGGCATCCGCTACCTCCAGTGACACGTGTCCGTTGATGGATTGTAACCGCTCGATCGCCGGCGAGGCCGTCAGGTGCCTCCGAGATGGGAAAGGAGGACGACGGTGGCTCCCTCGACGGCAGCCCGCTGATCAACGACGTCGACTACGAGGTCACATACGGCACCGACAGCTTCATGGTCGTGAACTTCGACATCATCGGCCGGTGGCATGAGAAGGGCGTTCGCCGCGGAGGCCTCGCGCCGGGTGCATCGAACGATCTCGATGGCCAAGTTTCGGCGCCGTGTGACCGACGGGCAGCGACCGATCTCCGCCGGGGACACGGACAGGTGAGCCTACAGGTGCCGATCGTCTAC
>DATAIW010000020.1:0-13440 GCA_036262455.1 Candidatus Limnocylindrales bacterium
TAGCCGGGCGATCCGCCGGCGGAGGGTCAGAACCCTCGTCAGGAAGGAGTCCTCGCTTCGAGCCCGGCTACGCCGCGTGCTGGCCCCCAATCGCGAGGCCCTCCTCCCGCTCGTGCGGCCGGACTTCGAGCTCCGTTCGGAGCTCGGTCCCGTCTGGCCCGGGATCATCCAGCGGCTCGAGCGCGCGCTCGACGGGTTGGAGAACGCCCGCGAGCTGCTCGTCGGCTCGTTCGACCTCTACCTGGGTCGCGCCTCGCAACGGACCAACGAGGTGATGAAGGCGCTGACGCTCCTGTCCTCGATCGCCCTGCCGGGGGTGGTCGTCGCGGGAGTCATGGGGATGAACTTCAAGGCGCCGATCTTCGACGATCCGAACAACTTCCTGGTCGTCATCGCGGCGATGCTCACGTTCTCCGTGTCGATCCTCGGCGTCGCTCGCTGGCGCCATTGGGTCTGACGCCCGCGGAGATCGACCTCAGTCGTCCTCGCCCATGACGCGCAGGGCGAACCCGAACTCGGCCCCGCCCTCCGAGCGGTTCGTCGCCCAGATCCGGCCGCCCATGGCCTTGATCAGCCGGGCGCAGACGAACAGTCCAATGCCTGCACCGGCCGCGGCCCGTGCGGTCTGCGCGGAGCGGAAGAACAAGTCGAAGAGACGTTCCCTCTCGTCGGGTGGGAAGCCCGGACCGTCATCGAGGATCCGGACCAGGACCTCGCCATCGGCGGCCTCCACCAGGGCCCGCACGGACGCCCCCGGCCCACCGTATTTCGCCGCGTTCGACAACAGGTTGCGAACGACCTGCTCGACGTAGGTCGGATCGGCGATCACGGTCGGGAGGCCGGGCGGAACGACGGCCTCGAAGGACACCCCCGGCCAGCGGCCGTCCTCGGAGGCGACCACAGCCGGCAGGAGCCGCTGGAGGAGGACGGGCTCGGCCCCGACATCGCCGCCCTCGTCGCCGAAGCGGGTCATCGCGACGACGTCCTCGACGAGACGGTGGAGGCGCTCCGACTCGATGACGATGTCGTGGAAGATCTCCTGGCGCGTCGCGTCCGGCATGGTCCCCGGTCGGGCGAGGACCTTCGCCCCCGCGTAGATCGTCGTCACCGGGGTCCGCAGCTCGTGTGACAGGACGCCGATGAACGTGTCCCGGACGGCCTGCTGCTGGCGCTGCACGGTGACGTCGCGGAGGAGGACGATCGTCTCGTCCTCATGACCGACCAATCGGTCCGGACCGGCCGCGACGGGCCACGTGCTGACCTCGATCCAGCGCTCATCCTCGGACCGGACCCGGAGCTCGACCGGACCGCCTCGCCCGCCCAGCTCCGGAGCCAGGCCGTCGGGGTCGTCGAGCTGGGCGAGGATCTCCACGTACGTCGTCTCATCGACGTCGGGGAAGACATTCTCGGCGGCCGGGTTGGCGAGGATGATCCGGCCGGCCCGGTCGCAGACGACGACGCCGTCGCCCATCGCTCGGATCACGGCATTGAGCTCGGCCGCGCGGGCATGCTCGGCCGCCGCCAGTCCGCGGAGGCGCTCCTGCGCCTGGATCCGGTCGCGGATGTCGCGGGCGATCGCGAGGATCCGGGCGGGCGCACCGTCGGGCGCGACGTATTCGAGGCGGACCTCCACCGGCCGGATGGAGCCGCTCGGCCGGTGGAGTTGGAGCGTCACCGTCCGGGCGTCGGTCGTGCCGCCGGTCAGGTCGCTCATCGCCTCGATGAGGGCGGCGGTTCCGGTCGCGTCGAGGTGCTCGCCGATCGGCGAGCCGACGAGATCGTCGACCGATCGCTCGAGCTGCTCTGCGGCGCCACGGTTGGCGTAGGCGATCCGCCCCGCGGCCGGGTCGAGCATCAGGATGGCGTCGCCCGTCGCGTCGAGGAGGCGCTTGAACCGGACGCCCTCGCGGAAGAGGCGGGCGTTCTCGATCGCGCCGGCCGCGCGGACGGCGAGGTTCTCGGCGAACGCGACGTCGTCCGGCTCGAAGCGGCGCCCCGAATCGCTCGCGACGAGGGTCAGGACGCCGAGGGTCCGGCCGGCCGCGATCAACGGGACCGAGATGTAGGAGCGCAGGGCGAGGGCCCGGATCATCTCGAGGTGGCGTTCGTCGCGGGCGGCCGCATCGAGGACCTCGTCCGGGATCTCGGCGACGTATTCGGACTTGCCGGTGCGGAGGATCTCGGCGACGCCGGACGTCGCGTCGGGATCGGCCGGGTACTCCTCCTGGAGGCGGACGGCGAGGGCCACCAGGTCCGGATCGCGGTGGGCGACCGCGATCCGACGGGGGAGGCCGTCCTCGCTGGCGAGCTGGACGACGCACCAGTCGGCGAAGTCCGGGACGGCCAGGTCGGCCACGGCCTGGACGGTCGCCTCGTAGTCGAGCGACGAGGCGAGGACCTCGGACGCGCGGGCGAGGAACGTCTCCCGCTGCTGGGCCTGGATCCGATCGGTCACGTCGGCGTAGGTGACCACCGCCGTCTCGATGGCGCCCGTAGGACCCGGGATCGGGGCGGCGCTCAGGCCGTAGGTCCGCCGCGACCCGCCGTCGTAGGCGATCTCGATGACCTCGTTCTCCACGGTCTCGCCGCGCATCGCCCGGCGCAGCGGCCAGTCCTCCGGGCCGAGCTCCGAGCCATCCGGCCGGAAGCCCCGGGCGGCCTCGTAGGCGGGCGTCTCGCCCAGCTCGACGGGCAGCGGGGAGAGGCGCTGGGCCGCCTCGTTGGCGTAGAGGAACCGGCCGTCCGGGACCGCCGCGAGGATCACCCCGATCGGCATCCGGCGGAGGACTGATTCGAGCCGGGCTCGTTCCGCCTCGTTGGCGGACAGCAGCAGCTGGCGAACCGAGCCGAGTCTAAGGCGGACGATCGCGCCGGCAGCGAGGTCGGCATAGGCCCGCACGAGACGCTGGTCCGCCGGCGCGAACGTCCGCGGCTCGCGGAAACCGAGCCACAGCCCGCCGAGCGGCGCGTGGTCGCCGACGAGCGGCACGGCGCAGCCCGACGCTTCGACGCCGTCCTTCGAACGACCATCGACCCAGACCGGACGGACCTTCCGGACGGCGGTCGCGAGCGGAACGTCTGCGTCGAGGGACAGGGAACGGGCGGCCCCGCCGGGTGGCTGGCCGTCGTTCTCGTCGGGTGGCCGGCCGCTCTCGCGAACGACGAGGTCGAGCCGGGTGGCGGTCTCGTCGAGCAGGCCGACGACGACCGACTCGGCGCCCAGCGCCTGACGTGCTTCGTCGGCCACGACCGCGGCGACATCCGCGATCGTCGTGGCATCGGCCAGCGTCCGGGTCACCGTCTGGAGCCGCTCCATCCGGTCTGCCAGCTCCTCGGCCGCTCGTCGCGCCAGCTGTTCTGCCTCGTGGGAGCGGCCGTTGGCGATCGCGAGTGCGATCCGATTCGCGATTTCGAGCGTCGCCGCGACGGCCGGCTGATCGAAGGACCGGTCATCGACCGTCGCGTACACGATCGAGCCGATGACGTCGCCACGGGCGATCAGCGGCTGGGCGATCGCACTCCTGATGCCGGTTGCCTCGAGCATCTCGCGCAGCTCCGGGTCCGGTGGTGTCTCGGTCGCCCACCACGCCTCGATGTCGAGAGCGACCACGGCGCTGCCCGATGCGAGCGCCCGACCGCTGCCACGCACCGGACTGCCCACCGACGGCTGGTCGCGAAGCCGCTCCACAAGTTCCCGGAGACGTTCGTCGCGGGCGGCGAGTGCGGCGCGGCGAACCGTGCCGTCGGCGAGGACGAGGTCGACGACGCACCAATCGGCGACGACGGGGATCGCCACCATGGCGGCGACCTGGATGATCGCCTCGAGGTCCGCGGCCTCGTCGAGGCGCAGCGCCGCGTCCGCCAGCATCCGGGCGATCTCCTCCGCCCGTCGCCGACCTTCGGCGATCTCCTGGGTGCTGCGTTCGCTGGCCCGGATCCGTCGCTCGGTCTCGATCCGCGACGTGACGTCATGGAACGTGTTGATCGCGACCCGCCGGCCGTCGCCCAGGGTCGCGGCGCGCGCGAGGAGCATCGACCAGCGTATGTCGCCACCTGCCACCGGGCTGAATCCGATGATGACCGGATCGACCGGTTCGCCTGCCAGCACCCGTCGACCCGGGAGAAGCGAACGATCGAAGGGCCGGCCGTCCTCATGGGTCAGCTCCAGGCGCTCGACCAGCTCGTCGGGGGTCGCCGCGAGCATCTCGGCCGAGGAGCCGAAGCCACTGAGACGCGCGGCGTCGTCGTTCGCGAACAGTAGCCGGCCGCCCTCGTCCTGGACGGTGACCCCGGCCGCGATGCCCTGGAGGATGGCCCGCAGGTCGACCGGCAGCGGGCCCGGCCCGAGCGGTGGATGCGGTCCGCCGTCCACGCCCCCGGACGCGACCTCTGCCGTTACCTCCATGGTTCGCGATGCACCGGATCCCTCGTGTGACGCGCCTGACGCCCGGCCGCGGCGTCCCGTTGCAGTAGCGCAGCCGCGCGGTCGCAGGGCGATGGATTTCGATACCGGAAGGGTTGCAACGGCGTTGCAATCGAACGAGGCGGGATCAGGGTGACGCGGGCGTGCCCCGTGCGGCCCCTCGGGAGCCGGTGCCCGCGTCCGGTTCATCGGCCGCATTCGATTCGTCGGCGGTCGTTTCGGTGGCCGTCGGACCCTGGGCGACCGGGATTTCCCGTGCCTGGAGGCCCTCGATGAGGACCTCGCCGACCGCCGCGATCGGAACGGCGAGCAGTGCGCCGATGAAGCCGCCTGCCGCGCCCCCGATCAGGACGCTCAGGATCACGAGGAACGGCGAGATCCCGACCGTGTTCCGCATGACGAGCGGGACCAGGAAGTTGCCCTCGATGAGCTGGAGGACCAGGTAGGCCCCGCCGACGGCGAGGGCGAGCTGCGGGGAAACGGTCGCCGCGACGAGCACGGCCGGGATCGCCCCGAGAAGGGGACCGACGATCGGGATTGCCTCGGCGATCGCGGCGATCAGGCCGAGCAGCAGCGCCGCCGGCACCCCGAGCAGGGTGTAGGTGACGGCCGTCGCGACACCGATCGTCGCCATCAGGATGAGCTCCCCGCGAACCCACATGCCGAGCCTGGTCTCGGCCGCGTTCCAGACGTCCCGGGCGCGCTTCCGGCGATCCGCGGGGACGAATGCGAGGGCATACCGCTGGAGCCTGGCGTGCTCGGTCAGCCAGAAGTAGACGACGGTCAGGAGGGTCAGCAGGGAGGTGACGGTCTCGGCCAGCGTCAGCCCGACCTGGACGACCTGACCCGGCGCAGGCGCCGCATTCGGCGGCGGCTGGAGCGCCCGGGAAGCCGAGTCGATCAGGGTCGTCACGCTCCGCGACAGACCCGGCGGGCTGATCGTCGTCGCCCATTCGCGAGCCCGCTGGAAGAACGGGGGCAGCGAGGCCATCGTCCGCTCGAGCTGGGCGATCGCCACCGGCAGCACGATCAGGGCCATCCCCACGACGACCGCGAGGAAGGCGCCGTAGACGAGCAGGATCGTCGGCCCTCGACCGATCGGCACGTGGCCGCGGATCCAGGCGACGAAGGGCTGGAGGCCCGATGCGAGGATCACCGCCACGAGCATCAGGATCAGGACATGGCCCGCGGCGATTCCGAGCAGCACGAGCCCGGCCACGAGGCCGACCCCGACCGCCAGGCCGGCGCCCCGGGTGACCGACCGGCCGAAGCCGTCGTCGAGCGTCACGGGGCGGGTGTCGGGTCAGGAACGGGGGCAGCGCTCGCCCGCCGCGCGATCAGGCGGTGGACGGTGCTTCGCAGGGCCGCGCGCACGCCGGGCTGGATCGGTCGATCGGGAAGCGGCTCGTCCACCAGCGGAGGATCGAGCGACCGGCGTCACGGCCCGTCGAGCGGGCGTGACAACGGCATTGCAGATCCGTATCGGACCCCTACCGAGGCGGCGATTCGGCCGATGTCAGGGCGCCCTGCATGTGGAATGCAAGGGCGCTTGACGATCCGCGTCGGGGTTCGCTACATTCTGGTCCCACCTCCACTGCGCATCCCGGATCGCCGCGATCCAGCCGGCGCTCCCCACCTGGAGACGACCAACCGTGGATCTCGGCGCACTCGTCAGCGGTCTGCTGACCGGCCTTCGCGAGGGCGTCGAGGCCGCGCTGATCGTCAGCATCGTGATCACCTACCTCGTCCGTAGCGGTCGCCCCGAGCAGATCGGCCGGGTGTGGATCGGGACGGGACTCGCGGCGGTCATCAGCCTCGTCGTCGGAATCGTGATCTACAGCACGGTCGGCGCCTTCGAGGCGCCGTACGAACAGATCTTCGAGGGGACGACGCTCCTGGTCGCCGCCGTTGTCGTGACCTGGATGCTCTTCTGGATGCGCCGTCAGGCCCGCTCCGTGAAGAGCGAGCTCCAGGCGGCCGTGGACCGGACGATCGCCGGTGGCGCGTCCTGGGGCCTGGCGGCCCTCGCGTTCACCGCCGTCATCCGCGAAGGGCTCGAGACCTCGATCTTCCTCGTCGGCCAGGCCGCCTCCAATCGGACCGAGGCCGGCTGGATCCTCGTCGGCGCCTTCGCCGGTCTGGCCATCGCGATCCTGATCGGCTACGGCTTCTACCGCGGCAGCAGCCGCCTGAACCTCGCCTCGTTCTTCCGCTGGACCGGCATCGGCCTGGTGTTCATCGCCGCCGGGCTCCTCAGCCACGGCATCGGCGAGTTCATCGAGATCGGCGCCCTCGGGAACGGGCCGTGGACCGCGACCGCGTTCGACATCAGCGGGGTCCTCTCGGACGAGACCGGCGTCGGGTCGTTCCTGCGAGCGATCTTCGGGTACTCGGCCGCGCCGGCCGTCCTGACCCTCGCCGCCCACGTCGGGTACCTCGTGGTGATCCTCGCCCTCTTCCTCCGGCCGGCGCGCCGGCCCCTGCCGCCGGCCCCGTCCGCACCTGAGACGGTCACGGCGCGGTCCTGACCTCGTGACCGACGACAGCGCGACCGTGCCGCCGGCCGGCGGGCCGATGATCACCTTCGCGATCGCCTGACCGCCCGGCGACGGAGCGGTCCGGGGTCCCGATCCCCGTCGCAGTCCGTCGCTCAGCGAGCCGTCGCGGCCACCCGCAGGATCGCGCCGCCGCCGATGTCCGCGACGAAGAGCTCGCCCGCCTCGTCCTCGCCGAACGCACTCGGGTTGCGGCCGGTCTCGCCGGCCAGGACCGGCGCCCGGTACCCGCCGCCCGCCGGGTCGATCGCCCAGACCCGGCCGCTGCAATAGTCGCCGAAAACGTAGCCGCCGAGCAGCGCGGTCTGGACCGATCCGCGGTAGACGCCGCCGCCGATCACCGTGCAGCCGAGATCGTGGCCGTAATCGGTGACCGGCAGAGTCAGCGCAACACCCTCGCAGCCCTGCTCCGGCTGGAAGCAATGGGTGCCCTCCATCCGGTTCCAGCCGAAGTTCGTGCCGGGAGCGGTCCCTGCTCGCTGGACGTCGACCTCCTCCCACGCGTTCTGGCCGACGTCTCCGATCCAGAGGTCGCCCGTCGCCCGGTCGAAGCTCATCCGCCACGGATTGCGGAGGCCCCACAGCCAGATCTCCGGCCGGTGACGGTCCGCGCCGTCGCGGAAGGGGTTGTCGGCCGGGATGCGATACGGGTGGTCGGCATCGCTCTGGGCGACGTCGATCCGGAGGATCTTGCCGAGGAGCGTCTCGAGCGACTGGCCATTGCCCTGGGGGTCGCCACCGCTGCCGCCGTCACCGAGCGAGATCAGGAGCATCCCGCCGGGATCGAACACCAGGGCCCCACCGTTGTGGTTGGCGAACGGCTGCTTGACGTGGAGGATGCGCATCTCGGAGGTCGGATCGACCCGGTCCGGATCGCCGCCGCTGACCTCGAACGACGAAACCTGGGTGTCGCCGTTCGTGTCGGTGTAGTCGACGAAGATGCGCCCGTCGGCAGGGTAGTCCGGATGGAATGCCAGGCCGAGGAGACCGCGCTCGCCGCCGCTCGTGATCTCGTCGCTGATGTCGAGGAAGGGCGTCGCCTCGACCCGGCCGTTCCGGATGATCCGGATCCGGCCGCCCTGCTCGGCCACGAACAGCCGACCGCTGCCGTCGCCGGCGTTGGCGATCGCGAGGGGCGCGGTCAGACCATCGGCGAACGGCTCGAGCGTGATCGCGACGCGGGTCGGATCGAACCCGGAGCCGCCTGACCGGCTCGAGCCCGGCGGCAGGCCCGTGGGGCCACCGGCCGTGCCGCCTCCGCGTGGCGCAGAGCGGCTGGCAAGGAGCGCGATCAGGACCGCGGCCGCGATCACGACGAGTGCGACGAGGACGAGGCGCACGGCGGGGCCGCTCGCCCGGGCCGGGGCCGGGCCGGTGGAAGGGAGCATCGATCCATCCTACGGTCGGCCGCGTCCGCCGGTTCCCGACGCTGCTACATTCGGCCGATGGATGCCTTCGAGCTGGCCGATCTCGGCGCACGACGCGAGGCGAGCGGCGCCCTCTACCTCGAGTTCCTCAGCGTGCCCGACCTGAGCGTCGGGCTGTACGTCCTGGCGGCCGGGCAGCCGGACCTCCAGCAGCCGCACACCGAGGACGAGGTCTACTACGTGGTTTCGGGTCGTGGCCGGATCACGGTCGGCGACGAGGTCCGCGACGTCCGTCCGGGGTCGATCGTGTTCGTCGGGACGGCCGTCTCGCACCGCTTCCACGACATCACCGAGGACCTGACCCTGCTCGTGGTGTTCGGCCCCGCCAAGGGCTCGCGCGCGTCCGGCTGACGAGGTCGTCCGGCCTGCGTGCATCGAATGAACGTCCGCGACACGTGAGAGCGTCGGTCACGCTCAACGATGCCGATTCCGTGCATCCAATGCACCGATCCGGCGAATCGACGGGCCGGACCCACCCTGAGCGCCTCGAAACCGCCCGATCGGCGGCCTTCAGGGTCCATCGGTTCGTCTGATGCACGGACCGGTCGGGTTCGTGCGTTGGATGCACCACGTCGACGCGGCCACGCGCGCTGACCTGCGCTACCGAGCGACGCCGAACCCGGCCGCGTCGCCGAGCGCCGCGAGCTCGAGCGCCAGCTCCGCCCCGCGCCCGACCTCGTCGTGGCGGAAGTAGACGTACGCGTCGACGCCGTCGGCCAGGAACGGCTCCAGGCGGTCGAGCCAGCGGGCCAGCTCGTCGGCCGGATAGTCCGTCCGGCGCAGGCGGAGATACAGGAACGGTCCGCTGCGACGGATCGACGGCGGCTCGGGGTCCGTGTCGAGGTCCGTCGTCACGATGGCCGCGCCCGCATCCCGCGCCGCCCCGAAGACCTCGTCGACGTGCCAGCTCGGGTCCTGGAACTCGAGGGCCAGCGGCAGGTCGGCCGGCCACGTCGCGAGGAGCCCGGCCAGCCGCTCGTCGCTCCGGGTCACGCCGTCGGGGACCCGGAAGAGGATCGTCCCGAGCCGCTCGCCGAAACGACGAAGGGGCGTCGTCAACCAGTCCACGCTCGCGGCGGGATCCACCTGGAGCGCGCGAAACGACGATCCTCGCTGGGCCTTGACCGCGAAGCGGAAGTCGTCCGGGGTCGCCGCGAGCCAGCCGTCGACCGCCGCCGGACTCGGCTGGCGATAGAACGTGTTGTTCAGCTCGACCGTCGCGAGACGCGAGGCGTAGTGGGCGAGGAGCGCCGGTCCGCGGGCACCGGGCGGATAGAACCGCGGCGACCAAGCGGGATAGGCGAACCCACTCGTCCCGGTCCGGAGCCGTCCGACGGCCACGATCCGGCTCAGGCCTCGGCGGGCGAGCAACCCTCGTGGGTCGGGTGATTGCCGCTCGCGAGCGGATCCGCGACGCGCCCGAGGCTCGCCTCGAGGCCGGCCAGGTCCGCCGCGTCGAGGCGGCCGAGGAAGTAGCGGCGGACCCCGTCGAGGTGTGTCGTCGCCGCGGACCGCAGCCGCTCCAGGCCGAGCGGCGTGAGCACCGCCTCCTGGCCGCGCGCGTCGGTCGTGCAGGCCGCTCGCTCGACCGAGCCGGCGGCCTCGAGGCGATCGACGAGCCGGGTGATCCCGCTGCGCGACAGGATGACCCGCTCGGCGAGGACGTTCATGCGGACGCGGCGCCCCGGGGCGTGAGCGATCTGGAGCAGCGCGTCGTACTCGGCGAGGGACAGGCCGTGGGCGACCTGGAGCTCTTCGTCGAGACGGCGGGTAATCCGGGCGTGAGCGGTGAGAAAGCTTCGCCAGGCGCCGATGCCCGGCTCGTCGGCGACGACGGCGGCCGTCGCCGGCCCGGCGATCCGGGCCTTGGCGGCAGGCTGGGTGCGTGGCGAAACGGATGGCGTCGGCATGTCCGCGCCATCCTACTCCCGCGCGATGATCGTTGACAAGTCAACGACCTACGCATATGGTTGCACAGTCAACGAACCGACCCAAGCGATCACGCGGCGGCGGGCACGACCGACACGAGTCCCGGAGGACACCGAACCATGAGCACGACGACCTGGAAGCTCGACCCCGCCCACACCGACATCACGTTCTCGGCCAGGCACATGATGATCACGACCGTCCGCGGCACCTTCGCCGATGTCGACGGCACCCTCGCGATCGACGATGCCGACCCGACGGCCGCCAACGGCGAGATCCGCGTCCAGGCGGCGAGCATCTCGACCGGGTTCGGCGCCCGCGACACGCATCTGCGCTCGGCCGACTTCTTCGACGTCGAGACCTGGCCCGAGATCGTCGTCCGCTTCGACGGTGTCGAGCCGGTCAAGGGTGACGACTACCGGGTGACCGCCGACCTGACGATCCGCGCCATCACCCGGCCCGTGACCTTCGAGGTCGAGCATGTCGGCGAGACGACGAACTTCCAGGGCACGCGCCATATCGCGTTCACCGCGCAGGCAACGATCAACCGCGAGGACTGGGGGCTGACCTGGAACATGTCCCTCGAGACCGGCGGCTGGCTCGTCGGCAAGGACATCAAGCTCGTCGTCGAGGTCGTCGCGGACGAGGTCGTGCTGGCGCCGGCCGAGGGCGAGCGCGAGCTGGTCCGGGCCGCGGCCTGATCCCGGGCGGGTCGACCGACCCGCGAGCGACTACGATCAACGGCGGATCCCGCGGGTCCGCCGTTCTGATTCGCTCATCCGCCGCCGTGCGCTTCGTGAGGGCCCCGTTCCATGACCACGTTCGACGTCGAGGCGCTGCGGCGCCGGTTCCCGGCCCTGGCGATCGAGGACGGCGGTCGACCCGTCGCCCTCTTCGACGGCCCCGGCGGCACGCAGGTCCCGGAGTCGGTGATCGCCGCGATCGGCGACTACTACCGGACGTCCAACGCCAACCACGACGGCCCGTTCCTGACAAGCCGGCGCAGCGACGAATCGGTCCACGAGGCTCACCAGGCGATGGCCGACATGCTCGGTTCGGCGTCGGCCGACGAGATCAAGTTCGGCGCCAACATGACCTCGCTGACGTTCCACGTCAGCCGCTCGATCGGGGCGACGATGGCGCCCGGCGACGAGATCGTCGTGACGATCCTCGACCACGAGGGCAATGTCGGGCCGTGGAAGGCGATCGCCGCCGACCGCGGGCTCGTCGTCCGGACCGTGGACATCCGCGTATCGGACGTGACCCTGGACCTCGCCACGCTCGACGCCGTCCTCGGGCCGCGGACGAAGCTGGTGGCGGTCGGGTACGCCTCCAACGCGGTCGGGACGATCAACCCGGTCGCCGAGATCGTCCGGCGCGCCCACGCGGTCGGCGCCTGGACGTATGTCGACGCCGTCCATGCCGCACCGCACCTGCCGATCGACGTCCGGGCGATCGGGACCGACTTCCTCGCCTGCTCGACGTACAAGTTCTTCGGCCCGCACGCCGGTGTCCTCTACGGCCGGGCGGAGATCCTCGAGTCGCTGCCGCCGTACAAGCTCCGCCCGGCGACCGACCGGTTCGAGACCGGGACAGGCAACTTCGAGGGACTGGCCGGGGTGACGGCCGCGGTCGAGTACCTCGCCGACATCGGCTCGGCCTACGGCGGGGCGAGCGGGGTCGCCGCGCGTCGCGAACGGGTGGTCGCCGGGATGACCGCCATCCGGGCGTACGAGCTCGATCTCTACCGCCGCCTGGCCGGCGGACTCGAGGCCATCCCCGGGCTGACGATGTACGGCATCACCGACCGGGCGCGCTTCGACGAGCGAACCCCGACCGCCGCACTGCGACTTGCCGGTGTCGCGCCGCGCGACGTGGCCGAGGCGCTCGGCGCCGAGGGGATCGCGGTCTGGGACGGCGATTTCTACGCGACCGGGCTGATCGAGCGGCTGGGCCTGGCGGAATCGGGCGGTGTCGTCCGCATCGGGCTGACCCACTACAACACCGCGGCCGAGGTCGACCGGCTCGTCGCGGCGCTCGGGCGCATCGCGGCGGCCGCAGGAGCACGGGCAACGGCGGCAGCTTCGGCCTGACCGACCCGGGCCCTGACCGACCCGCGCCCGGTCGACCGCGCGATGCCGGCCGTGGACGTCGTCGTCATCGGCGGAGGGATCGTCGGGACCGCGATCGCGGCCTTCCTCGCCGAGGCCGGCCTCCGCGTCCGGCTCCACGAGCAGGAGACGATCGCCGCCGGCGCCTCGGGCCGCAACTCCGGGATCGTCCAGCACCCATTCGATCCGGTCATGGCCGGGCTGTACCGCGGGACGCTCGCGGAATACCGGCGGCTGGCGGATGATTCCGCCGCCTCGTTCCGGCTCGACGATGAGCCCGCGGGACTCCTCTACGTCGGCCGCGACCGCGCCGCGGCCGAGCGGACGGCCGCCACCTGGGCGGAGGCCTGGCCGGCCAGCGCGCCCGAGATGCTCGACGGCGTCGCATTGACCCGCCTGGAACCTGCGCTCGCGCCCGATCTCGTCGCCTGCCGGCTGGCGATCGGGTTTCCCGTGGCTCCGGCGGCCGCGACCGAGGCATTCGCGAGCCAGGCCCGACGGCTGGGCGTCGAGATCATCGTCGGCGGTGGGCCGGCTCGGCCGGCGATTGGTGGCGACCGGGTGCGAGGGATCGAGTGGGGCGGACGGATCGAGCCGGCCGGGGTGGTCGTCGTCGCGGCGGGTCCGTGGACGCCCGATGTCATCGACCCGGGCGGCTCGTGGCGTCCGATCCGTTCGTCGTGGGGCGTCGTTGCCAGCGTCGTCGTCGCGAATGCGCCACGCCACGGTTTGGAGGCGATCGACATCGACATCGAGCCATCGGAGGGTGACGGCCGAGCCCCCGACCACGCCGGGCCCGACGAGGCGATCGAGTTCAGTCTCGTCCCGGCTGCGGGCTCGAGCGCCCTCGGCTCGACGTTCCTGCCCGACGAGCCCGATCCGGACGCGTGGCTCGACGCGCTCCGCCGCGTCGGCAGTCGGTACGTTCCGGGCGTCGCCGACGCGCCGCTGCTCGGGCTGCGGCGCTGCGCTCGTCCGGTGAGCCGCGACGGCCGGAA